>NZ_JAEFCH010000017.1:0-74355 GCF_016406015.1 Acidovorax sp. IB03
ATGGGGGCGCTGCAGGGCGTTTAAAGACTCATCACTAGCATTCGCTAGAAGAGCCACTTTTTATTAAAAATTCTCGGCGCGTCAATTCGCAGGCTGGCTCAGCAAGCGCTGCAGTGCGGCGGTCACTTCCTGGGCTTGGGCCTCTAGGGACTGCACCAGCGGCTGCGCTTCGGGCAAGGCTGGGCGGTACAGCGGCAGCAAAGCGTTGATGCTGAACGGCACGGAAAACCCCAGCCTGCGCACCACCAGTCCCGACCCCGCCATGGCCAAGGCGGTGAGCGGGTTGACGATGGCCAGCCCCAGGCCTTGCTGCACCATGGCGCACACGGCCACGGCGCTGTGGGTTTGCAGGTGCAGTTGGCGCGCCACGCCAGCCTCGGCAAAG
Organism: Acidovorax sp. IB03; assembly: GCF_016406015.1. Lineage (NCBI taxonomy): Bacteria > Pseudomonadati > Pseudomonadota > Betaproteobacteria > Burkholderiales > Comamonadaceae > Acidovorax > Acidovorax sp. IB03. The sequence goes on from NZ_JAEFCH010000017.1 coordinate 386, forward strand.
CGCGCGTCGATCTGGCGGCGGTAGGGGTCGTCGGCAGACAGGCTCACAAACGGCTGGTTTGCAAAGTCCTGCACCTGCAGCACGGCCTGCGCCGCCAGGGCGTGCCCGGCGGGCAGCACGGCCACCTCGTCCAGCGTCAGCAGCGGCACGGCCTGCACACCGGGGGGCGTGGCGGCCTGTTCGCTCAGGCCCAGGTCAAAGCGCTGGGCGCTCATCCATTCTTCCAGCAGCGGCGATTCTTGCGGGGTGATGGATATGCGCAACTGCGGCTGTGCGCGCAGCAGCCGCGCGATGGCACCGGGCAGCAGGGCGTGGGCGAGGGCGGGAAGGCACAGCACCGAAAGCTGCGCCTCGTGCGACTGGCCCAGGGCCACGGCCCGCTCCACCACGCGCTCCAGCCCTTGCCAGGATCGCTGAACCTCGTCCCACAGCGCCAGCGCCCGGGCGTTGGGGCGCAGGCGGCCTTGCAGGCGCTCAAACAGCGGGTAGCCCAGCAGTTGTTCCAGCCGGGCCAATTCGCGGCTTACGGTGGGTTGCGAACTGTGCAGCAAGGCGGCCGCGCTGGTCACGCTGCCCGCCGTCATCACGGCGCGAAACACCTCGATGTGCCGGTGGGACACCAGGGCGGCTTGCGCATCGGAGGCAGGGTGAGCTGGCGTAGGTGGGTGGGCGGAGTTCATGCGAAAAGCATATCCGCAATGAATGGATGTTGGAATTATTGGTATTGGACTGAATGAACAGGGGCAGGCATGATCGCACCCATTCACTGCACACCCAGCGTGGTGCGTTGTCCTTCAGATTTCAGCGTTTTTCGGAGTTTTCACCATGTCCAACCCCTTCACCCCCGCCCAATTGTGGGCCCTGGCAGACCAGTTCGGCACCCCGCTGTGGGTGTATGACGCGGCCACGATTCGCCAGCGCATTGCGCAGGTGTCCAACTTCGACACGGTGCGCTTTGCGCAGAAGGCCTGCTCCAACATCCACATCCTCCAACTGATGCGCGAGCAGGGCGTCAAGGTGGATGCCGTGTCGCGCGGCGAAATTCTGCGGGCGCTGGCGGCAGGCTTCAAGGCTGGTGGCGAACCGTCTGAGATCGTGTTCACCGCCGACCTGTTCGACGCTGCCACGCTCGACTGCGTGGTGGAGCACGGTGTGCCCGTGAACGCCGGTTCCATTGACATGCTGCGCCAGTTGGGCCCCCGCTCCAAGGGCCATGCGGTGTGGCTGCGCATCAACCCCGGCTTTGGCCATGGCCACAGCAACAAGACCAACACGGGTGGCGAACACAGCAAGCACGGCATCTGGCACACCGATTTGCCGCTGGCACTGCAGACCATCCGCGAGCAGGGCCTGACGCTAGCGGGCTTGCACATGCACATTGGCTCGGGCGTGGACTACGGCCACCTGGCCGAGGTGTGCGGCGCCATGGTGGAGCTGGTGCGCACGGCGCACGCGGCGGGGCATGACCTGCATGCCATCTCGGCTGGCGGCGGCCTGTCCATCCCCTACCGCGCGGGCGATCCGGTCATCGACACGCAGCATTACTTTGGCCTGTGGAACACCGCACGCCAGCAGGCCGAGGCCATCGTGGGCCACACGCTGGGCCTGGAGATTGAGCCCGGCCGCTTCCTGGTGGCTGAATCGGGCGTGCTGCTGGGCGAGGTGCGTGCCACCAAGAATGCGGGCAGCAACCACTTTGTGCTGGTCGATACCGGCTTCAATGAGCTGATGCGCCCCTCGATGTACGGCAGCTTCCACGCCATGAGCGTGCTACGCCGCGATGGCAGCCAGGGCGCGAGCCAGCCCACGGTGGTGGCGGGGCCGCTGTGTGAATCGGGCGACGTGTTCACCCAGGGCGACGGTGGCGTGGTGCTGCCGCGCGACCTGCCTGCGGCGCAGGTGGGGGATCTGCTGGTCATCCACGACACGGGGGCCTACGGCGCTTCGATGTCCTCCAACTACAACACCCGCCCGCTGGTGGCCGAGGTGCTGGTGGATGGCGCGGAGCACCGCCTGATCCGCCGCCGCCAGACGGTGGAGGAGTTGCTGTCGCTGGAGCTGGGGCTGTAACGATCGCGGCGCGGTAGGCACCCGCCTACGCGAAGGCGCTGCCCCGGCGCACAAGGCGGCGCTCGGTGGGCGAATAAGGTGGAGGCACTGATTTCAGTGACCGTTCTTTTTACAGGAGACCCACCATGCCTATCGTTCTTTGGTTGCTTGGCGTACCGCTTTCCGTCGTGCTCTTGCTCATGCTTTTCGGCGTGTTTTGAGCACAGTCCCCGAAGGGGGCCGCCCAATGAAAAAGCCGCACCGTCTGCTCGCGCAGGCAATGCGGCTTTTTTTGTGTGCAAGGAGCAGGGCGGTGTTCAGCCTCTGTCCGCAAACTCGGTAGCAGGGTCGCGTCCCATCAGCGTGGCCACGGCTTCAGGCGGGCTCAGCCGGCCATCCAGCAAAGCCACCACGGCGCGGGTGATGGGCATGTCCACCCCCAGCGCTTGTGCGCGCTGCGCCACGGTGCGCGCGCAGTAGACCCCTTCGGCCACATGGCCCAGAGATTCCACTGCTTGCGCCAGAGTGTGGCCCTGGGCCAGCAGCATGCCCACCCGCCGGTTGCGCGACAGGTCGCCCGTGGCGGTCAGCACCAGGTCGCCCAGGCCTGACAGCCCCATGAACGTATCGGGCCGTGCGCCCAGGGCCAGGCCCAGACGGGTCATCTCGGCCAAGCCGCGGGTGATCAGGGCCGCGCGGGCATTCAGACCCAGCGCCAGCCCATCGCACAGGCCGGTGGCAATCGCCAGCACGTTCTTCACCGCGCCGCCCACTTCCACGCCCACGATGTCTTCGTTGGCGTACACGCGCACGCTGGGGCTGTGGAAGGCCGCGACCAGTGCTTCGCGCACGCTGGAATGTTCGCTGGCGGCGACGAGTGCCGTGGGCTGGTTGCGGGCTACTTCCTGCGCAAAGCTGGGGCCGCTGAGCACGCCCGAACGCAAGGTGGGCGCCACTTGTGCGCACACCTCGTGGGCCAGCAAGCCTGCATCAGCGGCCTGTGCGCCGGTGGGCGCTTCAAAGCCCTTGCACAGCCAGGCCACGGGCATGCTTAGGCCTTGCAGTGCCGTCAGCATGCCGCGCAGCGCAGCCATGGGGGTGGCCACGATGACCAGGTCGGCGCCGTGGCACGCGGTCACCGGGTCGCCGCTGGCCACCTGCAAGGCGGGCGGCAAGGCCATGCCCGGCAGGTAGTGCGTGTTTTCGTGCTGCGTTTGCATGGCGCTGGCCTGCGCCGGGTTGCGTGCCCACAGCGTGACCTGGTGGCCCGCCGGGTGCTGTGCCGCGCTCATGGCCACAGCCGTGCCCCATGCGCCTGCGCCGAGTACTACGATTTTCATAGCTGCTTACGCTCTTGTATCAAGCAAAAGGGGCCCGAAGGCCCCTCATTCCAATGCAATTGCCAGGATGCGTGCAGCTTACTGGGCCACAGCGGTGTCGGCCGCTGCGGCTTGTTGCTGCTGTTCGTACATGGCCTGGAAGTTGATTTCGGCCAGGTGCACGGGTGGGAAGCCAGCGCGGTTGATCACGTCGGCCACGTTGCCACGCAGGTAGGGGTACACGATCTGGGGGCAAGCGATGCCCATGATGGCGCCCATCTGGTCTTCAGGGATGTTGCGCACTTCAAAAATGCCGGCTTGCTTGGCTTCGACCAGGAACACGGTCTTTTCCTTGATCTTGGTCTGCACAGTGGCAGTGACGCAGATTTCGTAGATGCCGTCGGCCACAGGCGCGGCTTCCACGCCGAGCTGGATGTCCACGCTGGGCTGCTCTTGTTCGAGCAGGATGGCAGGGGAGTTCGGCTGCTCGAGCGACAGATCCTTCAGGTACACGCGCTGGATCTGGAAAACGGGAGTGTTGTCTTGGTCGGCCATGGTCAAAGTCTCTCTACTTACGATTTACGTTTGCTCAAACAAACTTGCTGCAAAACAAAACCCGCCGGGGAGCAGCTCCCGCAGCGGGCACATGGGCTGCATTATGCAGCGCTGGCAGGCCGGGTGGCCGGAATCAAGCGGCGCCCAGCAGTGGCATCAGGCCACCGCGCCCGTCCAGGGCCACCAGGTCGTCGTGGCCACCCACATGGGTGGTGCCGATGAAAATCTGCGGCACCGTGCGGCGGCCGGTGATTTCCATCATGTGGGTGCGGGCCTCAGGGTCGAGGTCAACGCGAATTTCTTCGATCTGCTCCACGCCCTTGGACTTGAGAATCTGCTTGGCGCGAACGCAGTAGGGGCAGACGGCGGTGGTGTACATCTTCACGGGTTGCATGGGGCTCTCCTGCGTTAAAGGGTGAAGGTCAGGCTTTTTCAATCGGCAGGCTGGCTTCGCGCCAGGCCTTCAGGCCACCGGCCAGGGCCTCTGCCTTGTCGTAGCCCAGCTTTTTGGCCACGGCCACTGCGCGGTTGGCGCGGGCGCCAGAAGCGCACACCATCACCACAGGCACGGCCTTGTTCTTCACCAAGGTGGGCAGGCGCTCTTCGAGTTGGCTCAGGGGCACGTTCTTGGCGCCGCCCACGTGGCCAGCGGCGAACTCTTCGGCTTCGCACACGTCAATGACGACCGCTTTTTCACGGTTGATGAGCTGCACCGCCCGGTTGGGGGTGAGCGAGCCAGCACCTGCGCTGCGCAGCGACGGCCACAGCAGCATGCTGCCCGATGCGAGGGCCACGACGAGCAAATACCAGTTGTCGATGATGAATTTCACGAAGATTCCTTGGGTTGGCGAACACAGCAATTTTAGAATGTAAGATTTTGACCCGCTCTTTCTAGGGAAACCATGCACAAACTCGTTCTGATCCGCCACGGCGAATCCACCTGGAACCTTGAAAACCGCTTCACCGGCTGGACCGATGTGGATCTGACGCCCACCGGCGTCTCCCAGGCCATGTCGGCCGGCAAGCTGCTCAAGGCCGAGGGCTACGAGTTCGACCTGGCCTTCACCAGCGTGCTTAAGCGCGCCATCCACACCCTGTGGTACGCCCTGGACGAGATGGATTGCACCTGGCTGCCCGTGGTCAAGGACTGGCGCCTGAACGAACGCCACTACGGCGCCCTGCAGGGCCTGAACAAAGCCGACATGGCCAAGCAGTATGGCGACGAGCAGGTGCTGGTATGGCGCCGCAGCTACGACACCCCCCCGCCTGCGCTGGAAGCCACCGACCCCCGCAGCGAGCGCGGCGACCGCCGCTACGCCGGTGTGGCGGCTGAGAATGTGCCCCTGACCGAGTGCCTGAAAGACACCGTAGCCCGCGTGCTGCCGTTCTGGAACGAGTCCATGGCGCCCGCCATCCGTTCGGGCAAGCGCGTGGTGGTGGCTGCGCACGGCAACTCCATCCGGGCGCTGGTCAAGTACCTGGACAACATCTCCGACAACGACATCGTGGGCCTGAACATTCCCAACGGGATTCCGCTGGTTTACGAGCTGGACGACAACCTCAAGCCCATCCGCCACTACTATCTGGGCGACGCTGAAGCGGCTGCCAAGGCCGCCGCCGCAGTGGCTTCGCAGGGAACAGCGTAAAGACGGTGTAAATCTGCTGGGAAAACCCTCCAGATTCTGCGAAAGTGAGCGCCCGCGCGGAACTGCAGCGGGTGCGGCCCTTCCAAGGTGTATATTGAATCGGTTAAAGGTGTTGTATGGGCCAGAAACTCAAAATTGCGGGCTGGGTGTCGGTTGGTGTGGTGGCCGGTGCGCTCACCACGGTGTCTTTGCAAACCGTTGCGCGCGGGGCGATGACACCGCTGCCGCTGGAGGAAATCCAGCAGCTGTCAGCAGTGTTCGGTCTGGTCAAGACAGACTACGTGGAGCCGGTGGATGACAAAAAGCTCATCACCGATGCCATCTCTGGCATGGTTTCCAGCCTCGACCCGCATTCCCAGTATTTCGACAAGAAGTCTTTCAAGGAATTCCGCGAAGGCACCACGGGCCGATTTGTGGGCGTGGGCATTGAAATCACCCAGGAAGATGGACTGATCAAGATCGTCTCGCCCATCGAAGGTTCGCCCGCGTTCCGCGCCGGGCTCAAGACCAACGACCTGATCACCAAGATTGACGAGACCGCCGTCAAGGGCCTGTCGCTGAGCGACTCCGTCAAGCGCATGCGCGGTGAGCCCAACACCAAGGTCACCCTCACCATCTTCCGCAAGGACGAAAACCGCTCGTTCCCGGTCACCATCGTCCGCGAGGAAATCAAGACCCAGTCCGTCAAGGGCAAGGTCATGGAGCCCGGATATGCCTGGATTCGCCTATCGCAGTTCCAGGAGCGGACGGTGGAAGACTTCGTGCGCAAGGTGGAAGACGTCTACAAGCAGGAACCCAATCTCAAGGGCTTGGTGCTGGATCTGCGCAACGACCCCGGTGGCTTGCTGGATGCAGCCGTCGCCATTTCGGCAGCCTTCCTGCCCGAGAACGTGACCGTGGTCAGCACCAACGGCCAGCTGGCCGAAAGCAAGGCCACCTACAAGGCATCGCCCGAGTTTTACATGCGCCGCAACGGCAGCGACCCGCTGCGCCGGTTGCCTGCGGCCCTCAAGACCGTGCCCCTGGTGGTGCTGGTGAACGAAGGCTCCGCATCGGCCAGCGAAATCGTGGCCGGCGCCTTGCAAGACCACAAGCGCGCCACCATCATGGGCAGCCAGACCTTTGGTAAGGGCTCAGTGCAAACCGTACGGCCCTTGGGGCCCGACACAGGCATCAAGCTGACCACCGCCCGCTACTACACCCCCAGCGGCAAGTCCATCCAGGCCAAGGGTATCGTGCCTGATGTGATGATCGACGAGTCTGAAGAGGGCAACGTGTTTGCCGCGCTGCGTATGCGCGAGGCTGATCTGGACAAACACCTGGGCAGCGGCCAGGGCGAAGAGCAAAAAGACGAGGCCCGTGAAAAGGCCCGTGAAGAAGCCCGCAAGCGCCTGGAAGAAGAAGCCAAGAAGCCTGCGGCCGAGCGCAAGTTGCCTGAGTTTGGTACCGACAAGGATTTCCAGCTGACCCAGGCGCTCAACAAGCTCAAGGGTCGGGCGGTGCTGGTGAGCAAGACGCAAACCGAGCGCAAGGAAGAAAAGAAGGAAAACTGAGCGCAGGCTTGCCCTTCCCGGTTTTCATGTACAAAGGCCGGGCTCCATCAGGAGCCCGGCCTTTTTGATGTGGTGGATGAGAGAACGATGAACGATGAACAGTTGCTGCGCTATTCGCGCCACATCCTGCTCGATGAAGTAGGCATTGAAGGGCAAGAGCGGGTCTTGGCCTCGCATGCACTGGTGATTGGCGCCGGGGGGCTGGGGTCACCCGTGGCGCTGTACCTGGGCTCGGCGGGCGTCGGGCGGATCACGCTGGTGGATCACGATGTGGTGGACCTCACCAACCTGCAGCGGCAAGTGGCACACACCACCGACCGCGTGGGGCAGCCCAAGGTGGAATCTGCCGCGCAGGCAGTGCGTGCCATCAACCCCAGCGTAGAGGTCACCTGCTTGCAGCAGCGTGCAGACACCGCCTTGCTCGATGAGTGGGTGCCCCAGGCGACGGTGGTTCTGGATTGCAGCGACAACTACGCTACGCGCCACGCGGTCAATGCTGCCTGCATTCGCCACGGCAAACCCTTGGTGGCTGGTGCCGTCATCCGCTTCGATGGGCAGGTGATGGTGTTTGATCCGCGTGATCCTGCGTCGCCCTGCTATGCCTGCATGTTCACGCCCGAGGCCGAGTTTGAGGAAGTGCAGTGCTCCACCATGGGTGTCTTCGCCCCGCTGGTCGGTGTCATCGGCGCCATGCAGGCAGCCGAAGCCTTGAAGCTCATCTCTGGCGCCGCGCCAGCCATGACTGGGCGCCTGCTTATGCTCGATGGCCGCACCATGGAGTGGAATACGATGAAAGTGCCACGCGATCCCGCCTGCGTTGTCTGTGGCAAACAGTAGGAGAAGTCCTACGCAACCAGCGAGTGCTGGCTGGCAGAACGATAAAAACATCCGGCTTAAAGTACGTCTTCGGCCATGGCGTATGGGTTCTGGCCGGACTCTTGGATCAGGCTGTGAAACTCCGCACTTACATTGTTGAAGACAACGCAACCATCAGAGAAAACCTGATCGGGACTCTGGAAGAGTTGGCGTCGGTAGAGCCGGTGGGGTTCGCTGAAACAGAAGACGAAGGCAAGGTCTGGCTCAAGGAGCGCGCCGGTCAGTGGGACTTGGCCATCGTCGATCTTTTCCTGCGTCAAGGCAGTGGCCTGGGGGTGCTGGAGGCATGCCGCGAGCGCAGCCCCGGGCAGAAAATGGTCGTCCTCAGCAACTACGCCACCCCCGATATACGCATGCGTTGCGCGCAACTCGGGGTAGACGCCGTCTTTGACAAATCTAATGAAATCGATGCGCTTGTGGACTACTGCGTGGCGCACAGCCGGGGCTGATTAGGCGGCACGGCGCCTGTCTCTCGTTGGGTGAGCAAGCACCATTGCAGTGCTCCCATCGTCTCTCACCCATTCCACACAGTTTGAGAATTTTGCAGGGTTGAACGCCTCCTGGCGGCGTTCGCGCTGGCCAGGAGGGTAGACACCACATCAGTCGATGAGCTGGTTCTTGAGCGCGTAGTACGTCAGGTCGCTGTTGGAAGACAGGCCCATTTTTTCCATGAGGCGGGTACGGTAGGTACTCACGGTCTTCACGCTCAGTGAAAGGTCCTTGGCGATGTCGCCTGCGGTCTCGCCTTTGGCCAGCTTCAGGAACACCTGGAACTCGCGCTCGGACAACTGCTCGTGTGGGGGTGCATCGTCTTTGCGGTTGAGTTGCTGGGCGAGCAGCTCGGCAACGGTGGGGGTGAGGTAACGCTTGCCCAGCGCGATCACACGGATGGCTTCAACTATTTCGGAGGGCTCGCATTCCTTGTTGAGATAACCACTGGCCCCCTGGCGAATCAGATTGATGGCGTAATGCTCTTCGGGGTAGCCGCTCAAAATCAGAATGCCCATGTCGGGTGCTTTCGCACGCAGCATGGCCAGGGCATCCAGACCACTTTGGCCGGGCATCGAAAGGTCCATCAGCAGTACGTCGATTTCGTGATTGCGCACCAGATCAATCGCTTCGCGGCCATTCGAGGCTTCGCCTTCTACGCGTAAATCGACATGCTCTGACAGAAACTGGCGCAAGCCGGAGCGAACAATAGCGTGGTCATCCACTATGCCGATTTTGATCATTGTGTTTTCCTTCGGGAGGGTGCGCATGCAGCCCTCAATGAGTTGTAGATAAACCGCGTTCGGGTGTTGCTGATGCATTGCATTCAACACCGCAAGCGCCAAACTTTATCCTGATTCCAAACTATGAACCTACAAGCATCTTTGCGGCCGTGGTTACCAAAAGTTCGTCGCATGGCGCTGAGCCTGCCCATGGCTCTGCTGGCCGCCTTGGTTTTGGTGGGCATCAACGAAGTCGGGCACATGCGCTCGCAAGACGCGGTGCGCCAGATGAGCCAGTGGCAGGCCACCCGCGGTACGGTCAACAGCCTGCTGCAGAGCATGCTCGATGCTGAGACCGGCCAGCGCGGTTACCTGCTGACGGGCAACGACGTCTACCTGCAGCCCTACGACAAAGCCATGATCGCACTGCAAAGCCACATGGACACCTTGCGCAACCAGTTTGTGGACTCCAAGGAGGACATGCTGATGGTGGCGCTGCTGTCGCGCCAGATCTCGCGCAAGCTCGCGGAGATGGAGTTGAGCCTGCGATTGCGTAGGCAGGGCAATGAAGACGCCTGGAAGTTCATCCTGCACACCGACATGGGGCGGGAGAACATGGATGAAATCCGCAAGCACGCCCATGCGCTCATCGAGCGCGCCACGGCCAAGATCCAGATCGGCCAGGCGCAAATCGTGCAGTCGCTCATGCTCTCGCGCATTGGCATTGCCGTGGTCACGGCGATTGGCCTGCTGGCGTTCTTCATGTACCTGCGCCAGGCCAACGCCCTGCAGGTGGTGAGCCAGCGCGAACAGGCCTTGCTTGAGCACGAGCGCGACCGCCTGGAAGGCCTGGTGCGCGAGCGCACGGCGTCCCTGTCGGAGCTGGCAAGCCACTTGCAGCAAGTGCGGGAAGACGAGCGCGGCCACCTGGCCCGCGAGCTGCACGACGAACTGGGTGCACTGCTCACCGCCGCCAAGCTGGATGTGGCGCGGTTGAAATCCAAGCTGGATGTGAATGCGCCGGATGTGACAGAGCGCCTCAAGCACCTCACCGACACGCTCAACAGCGGCATCGCCCTCAAGCGCCGCATCATCGAGGACTTGCGACCTTCCTCCTTGTCGCACCTGGGGCTTACGGCTGCGCTCGAAATTCTCACCCGCGAGTTTGCGCAGCGTGCCGGTATCGAGGTCGAGACCAACCTGGAGACGGTTGACTTACCCAGCGCCACGCAGCTCACGGTGTACCGCATGGTGCAAGAGGCACTGACCAACATCGGCAAGTACGCCAACGCGCACAAGGTGCTGGTGTCTGTGCACGCACATCCCAACCACGTGGCGGTACAGGTGCACGATGACGGTGCGGGCTTTGACCCGGCCAGCGTGCAGGTGTCTTCGCACGGCCTGGCGGGCATGCGCCACCGGGTGGAGGCAGCAGGGGGGCGCCTGAGCGTGCACTCCAGCCCCGGCAAGGGCACCTTGCTTTCGGCGGTGTTGCCCCTGCTGCGCTAACACCCTCCAGGCCGTGGCAGTGAGGGGCCGCGGCGCAGAGGTGGCTATCGCTTTCCAGCGGCTTTTGCTCCGTCGCTGCGGTCGGCCGGGGGCTTCTTGTCTGAATTGCCCACCCTGCTGTGCGTTGCGCCGGGTGCCGGCAGTCCCCGCATGAGCAGGGGCAGGCGCTGTCCTACAGCGCGGGTGTGAAGGGACCGACACGTCTGCGCGCCTGCCACCGTCACTGCCGGTTGCCGTGCTTACTTACAGTGAAGTCCAGCGAGTCGTTTCATAGCTCTCTGCGTATTTCAGGCACCTGGCAACCCGCTCTGTTCCTTGTGCGCAGTGAACTGCAAAACGACCTTTCTGGCACCGATCCAAGGTGTCGCCCACTGCTGGCAATGCGCCGGCGCATTTTTGGGGGATGGTCATGTTGCACTACGCAGTCGTTTTTCTGGTGATCGCTCTGGTCGCCGCAGTCTTCGGCTTTGGTGGCATTGCTGCCGGCGCCGTCGGCATCGCCAAGATCTTGTTCTTCGTCTTTGTGGTCATGGCCGTCGTCACCTTCGTGGTCGGCCTGCTCAAAAGGGGTTGACGCCTTAGCCACCCGAGTGGTCTGAGCCTCTCGCCCTTGGTACCCATCTCAAAACAGGAGTGACCCATGAGTAAAGAAAACATGAAAGACATCGCCCCCACAAAGCTTCGCAACCTGTCTGATGACGTGCTGCAAAGTGCGGAAGAGGCTGTGAAAGCAACGCACGACAAGGCCGACCAATTGTTTGATGCCGCTGAAGGGGGCGTGCGCCAGCTGCGTGCAGAGGCCAGCCCCGTCATTCAAGACCTGGCCGCACGGGCCCAGGACATCGCCACACGCAGCATTGACTGCTGCGCCCAGGCCAGCGACCGCGCACGCCGCCAGGTGCACGAGGTGTCTGAAGCCACTACTCGCTACGTGGCCCAGCAGCCTGCCAAGTCGATGGCCATTGCGGTGGCCTCGGGCGCGGCCATCGGTGCACTGGCTCTGTGGCTCTCGCGCCGCCCGTCAGCTCGCTGACACAGGTTTCCCCAGGATTCGGCGGTTTAGCGATCGTTCGGATTCGCCTCAGTCCCGTGGTTGCGGAGGGTGCCATGGAGCCCGGGATTGATTTTTTTGCCAGCACCCGCGTTCGACTCACTTTAAAGAAGGAAACACCATGAAATACGCACGTGCTCTTGCTTTTGCCGCGATGGCTGGCGCCACCATCCTGACAGCCACTGGCTGCTCGGTGGCCCGCGAACAGCAAACCGTCGGCGCCTATATGGACGACGCCGGTATCACCACCGCCGTGAAGGCGAAAATGGCTGAAGACAAGACAGTCTCTGCCACCGCCATCAGCGTGGAAACCTTGAACGGCACGGTTCAGTTGTCGGGCTTTGCCAAGTCGCAAGCTGAAAAGAACCAGGCTGAAAACATTGCACGCAACACCAAGCATGTGCGTGAAGTGCGCAACAGCATTGTGGTGCGCCCCTGATGTCTTGACGAGCGGGGTGTGACGGGTGGACAGCCCACCATCACGCCCCAGCTCTCGCAAACCCAAACCTCCGCCTGCCCAGCAGCCGGAGGTTTTGTTTTTGGGGTCCACCCCCGCCTGCGCTCCGCAAGGGGTAAGCTCTGTCTCATGCGCGTCTTCAATTGCGACCACTGCGGTCATCTGGTTTTTTTTGACAGCGTGCAATGCCTGCATTGCGGCAATACGCTGGCTTTTGCGCCTGACCAGCTCACCATGGCCACGCTGGCGCCTGCGCCGCAGGACGGGGCTGGGCTGTGGCGCCGCATGGGCGAGCGCGGTGGCAGTGCTCCCACAGGCAAGCTCTATCGCATGTGCTCCAACCGCGCGGCCTACGGGGCCTGCAACTTTGCCGTGCCTGCGACTGACTATTCGCCGCTGTGCGTGTCCTGCCGCCAGACCAGGGTGTTGCCGGATCTGTCCGAGCCCACCAACCTGGGGCGCTGGCAACAGGTGGAGTCTGCCAAGCGGCAGTTGTTCTACACCCTGGCCCGGTTGGGGCTGGAGCCCGTGCCGGGCAGGGCCGGCCCGGTGTTTGAGTTCCTTGCTGACTGGCCGGGTGGCCCACAGGTGCTGACGGGCCACCAGGGTGGCACCATCACCCTGAATGTGGCCGAGGCCGACGACGACGAGCGCGCCCGCCGCCGCATCGCGCTGGGCGAGCCCTACCGCACTCTCATCGGCCATCTGCGGCATGAGTCAGGCCATTTCTATTGGGACCAGCTGGTGCAAGGCGGTGCCCGCCTGGAGGAGTTCCGCCGCGTGTTTGGCGACGAGCGCGCTGACTATGCCGCGGCACTGCAGGTGCATTACGCCAAGGGGGGGGATGTGGGGCCGTGGGCTGAGCGGCATGTCAGCGCCTATGCCTCTGCCCACCCCTGGGAAGACTGGGCCGAGACCTGGGCCCATTACCTGCACATGGTGGATTTGCTGGAGACGGCTGCCAGCTACCAGCTGGGCGTGACGGTGCCCACGCCGCCATCCGGCCCCCAGCCCGCCATGCGCCACACCGTGTCAGACCCCTTTGGCAGCCCCGCCCCCAGTTTTGACGACATGGTGGGGCAGTGGGTGCCAGTCACCTTGCTGCTCAATAGCCTGAACCGCAGCCTGGGCCAGAGCGATGCCTACCCCTTTGCCCTGTCTGCCGGGGCCATGGTCAAACTGCGGTTTGTGCACGACCTGGTGCAAGCCGTGCGGCAGCCGCCTGCACAGGCTGTCTGAAGACTGGTTGCTATTAAAAATATAGCTGCTCGCGCTTTCTGAATAAGCGCTAGAGGCCTTTTTTATTCAAACCCCTGCGCCCACACCCAGTGGTTGTCCATGCGGGCCGCTTGCAGCTTGCCTTCATGCGCTACGCGCAGCGGGGTCGTAGTGGAGGCGTTCACCATCCATGCCCACCAGCCCCCTCAAATCGGTCAGTACTTGGCTGTTGAAAGTGTGATCCGGCTAGCGGTGATCTGCCGCTTGCCAACGCCAGTGTGGTGTGGGCTGGATATCAGTGCACCAACCAATCGCACGGACGAGAGGCTGCGGCCACGGCAGGCCATCGACCCAAGTAGCGCCATGTCCGGCGTGGCTTTGATGAAAGGTTTTGTGCTGATGGGGCTGCCCCAAGTGTGCTCGGGGCGAGGGGTAGCAAGAAGGTACGCGCGGCATACGAGCCAAAGCGGAAGGCGGTGCGGCTGTGGGTGCTGGGTATGGTGATGCCATGTACGCCAGTAAAAAAGCCAGCAGGGCTATGCAGACCGGCTGGCTTTTTGTTGCGCCTTTTGGCGTGCCCCTTGGGTCGGGGCAAGTCCTGAGCTTCAGACCATTTTCATCTGGCTGGGGGTGCCGGTGATGTAGCCTACTGCCGCACCCGACTTGTTCTTGTAGTTGGCGCGGATCATCGGGTCCAGCGTGTCTTTGACGACGTTATGGATGCTGCCCCAGTCACCCGCGTGCTGGAAGTTACTCATGATGTAGGTCCAGCCATTGATTTCGTCCACAGCGTGCAGGCCCGTAGATTCTCCGCCTGCGGGGATCGACATCACGCGCGACAGCTGCTTGGTGTCTACGTTGTAGGCCCACAGGAAGTTGTTGACGTGCTGGCCGCTGTCTTCGCCGATGAACAGGGTGCGCATCTTTTCCGAGAACTTCAGGTTGTCGGGGTTGGCAATCTTGTTCGGGTTGGCGGTGTTGCCCAGTGCGTCGGCGGCGATGTCTTCACCAGCCAGCAACGCCTTGGTGTCCACAGGCATCCATTCGCTGTTGATGGCTGCACCTGACGTGTCCTTTTGGCCGCCCTTGAGGTTCAGAGCCATCACCACACCTGCCTTGAGTTGCTTGGGGATGGAGATACCGTTGCCTGGCACGTTGGAGGCGTTGCCAACGACCATGGAGTCCTGGCAGTTTTGCAGTGCCGAGTACGCGATCTTGTCCTTGATGTTGACCGTTGTGCCTTCCATCTTCGAGAAGCCTGCACTCGCGCCCAGGTAGGCTGCGTAGCGATGCGTTTCCAGGAAGGCGGCAGCCTTTTCCATGCCGGGGTTCAGCTTGATCCACTCGGTCTTGCCGTTGGCCACGATCTTGGTGTAGCTGGCGTCGGCCGGGTCCTTGCTCACCACGGTCATGATGTCCGTGGGCTTGAGCGTGTTGGCGAGCTGCTCGATCTCTGCACTGGTGGCCGAGCCCATCTTGATCCAGGTCAGCGCAGCACTGCTGTTGGCTGAAGGATCAATGGAGAAGCCAGAGCCTACCTTGGCCACGTACAGCGTGCCCGAAGACAGGTCTTTTTCCTTGTCGGCCACGAACACGAAGTAGGCGCTGTTGGTGGCGTCATCGCCCATCAGCGCCGTGCGGTTGTCAGGCATGACCTGAACGAGCTCGTGCGAGATGCGGCCCATGCAATAGTGCTTCTTGATGCTGCCGGTGCCATCGGGGTTGACGGTCACTTCGGGCATGTGGCCGTAGTGGTAGGGGTTGGCCTTGGTTTCGTCGCCGTACAGGTTCTTGCTGTAGGCCTTGAACATGTCGTTGCTGGCGATGCTGAAAGCATCGGGCTCGTACTCTTCGCTCGACAAGTGAGTGCCCCAGGGCGACAGGCTGGCACCGCAGGTGATCCACAGGCCATGCACCTTGGAAGTGTCCACGTTGTGGTACTTCACCAGGCTGAGTTTGCCCGTGGACTGGTCCTGGTCCAGCGTCAGCACGGCAATCGGCGAAGGCAGCTTGCCATACATGCCGGTTTTGCCATCTTGCGCCCAGGTGGTGTATTCGAACTGCACCACGGCAAACACGGCCTTGCCTTTGATGCCAGTGACGGTGGGGTTGGCCACGGTCAACAGCGAGGTGCCATCGGGTGCGTCGGAGAAATAGTGGCGCTCCTTGCCTGGGACGGTGGCGTCAATGATGGGCTTGTTGTTGATGTCGTAGTAGCCACCCGACAGGATAGTGCCGCCCTTGCCGTCGGACACCATGTCGCCCGTCACGAAAAACGGCTGATACGCCAGCTGGTACGAGCGTACCGATTCGTCGCTGAGCTTGATGTTGAGAGTGGAGCCCACGGTGGTCGTGGCCATCGCAGTAGCGTTGGCCAGGGTGGGGGCGGCCATCGAAGTAAAGCTGGCGGAAACGAAGCTGGCAGTGGTGCCGTCGTCACCACCGCCGCAGGCTGTCAAAAAGGAGGTGGCAGCCGTTGCGCCCAGAGGGAGCATGGGAACCCCTGCCAGAAATTGCAGTGCTTTGCGGCGGGTGGTCAGCGAGGATTGGGACATGTCTTGATATTTCCAGTGGGGTATTGCGTTGCTGCAGACCACGCCACATCGGACCCAGTGGGCCAGGCACTGCGGTCGGTGGTCATGATCACCAGCCCGCGATGCTAGAAATTTGTTGTGACAGTTCGTTGATGCTTTTGTGACGTTTGCGTGAAAGGTATGGGCCGTTCATGGCAGCGCGTATGCACACGCGGTACCCTGGCAAGCCGCCTTGAGG
Organism: Acidovorax sp. IB03; assembly: GCF_016406015.1. NCBI lineage: Bacteria > Pseudomonadati > Pseudomonadota > Betaproteobacteria > Burkholderiales > Comamonadaceae > Acidovorax > Acidovorax sp. IB03. The sequence continues at coordinate 16,602 of NZ_JAEFCH010000017.1, forward strand.
GGGATAACAAATTTCGCCTGATACCAAGGTCGGTGCCTTTCGCCCCTCAAACTACCGCAGATGCACTGGCTGCTGGTGCTGGAGTGCTCCGTAAGAACTGTGGGCAACGTGAGCTGGCGAAACGGGGCACGCCGGTGATATTTCTGTGCAGCTAGGCCTGCGCAGCCAGCCTGCCGCCTGCACTTGCCGAAGGCTGCGATGTCGGTGCCAGCGCAGTTCGTTTTCAGTTCAGCCCAGCAGTTGGTGGCGTGGGCGGGGTGGTGTCAGGGTGCAGCAGGCTCTCGGGCGGCTCAAAGCAATCCCGGAAGATGAATACCGCGCAGCTCAGGATCATCGTGGCCATCATCATGGCAGCGCCCATCAGCAGGCTGCCCACGCCTTCACCCCCCAGGCCCAGCAGCAGCGAGACGATGCTGATCACCAGCGCACCCAGCACCCCAATGCCCAGCCAGCTGAACAAGAACACCAGGCACGCCCCCACGTTGCGCACGCAGGCCATCAGGCTGAAGAACAGGGCCTTCACCGGTGGCACGCCGTGCCAGTGCACCAGGCCCGGCGCATGCCAGAACAGCAGCGACAGCGGCAGCGACAGCACGGTGGCCGTCCACATGGCCTTTTGAAAGCTGGGGTCGGACGCCATTTGCGCCGTCACGGGTGTACCGTCCATATAAACCTGGGCGAAGCGCCCGCCGTCCACCAGGGCAGAAATGGCCATGATGCCCAGAAAGCCCGCGGCATACAGCACACCCAGCAGCAACATGTGGCGCAGGTGCTGGCGGCCTTTGCGGAATGTGATCAGCAGCAGGGCCGGGGTGGGGGTGTGGCCCTGAATCGACTCGCCCGTGGCCACCATCATCGCCAGCGTGACAGAGGGCAGCAGCACCAGCGAGGCGATGTTGCCCAGCACAGGCACGCTGGCCAGCAGCGACATGGCCACAAAAGAGAGGAAGAACAGCGCTGCCAGGGCCAGCGGCTGGCGACGGAAGGCCTGGACGCCCAGCTTGACCCAGGTGAATCCGGTCTGGGCAGGAACGATGTGGAGTTTCATGGGATGGGTGGTGGTGGGTTCTGGCGGGCCAGGGCGGCTCAGCGCACGCCAGAGCGTGAATTTACCCCAGGGGCGTGCGCCGGGTCAGGGCGAAGGGCTATGGGCGGTGCGCCACGCACCCACCCCGGGGCAGCCCGGCAAACTCCTGGCTTGCAAAGTTGCCTGCACCGGCAGGTGCTGCGCCTCAGGCGTGCAGGGGGTTGGCAATGCGGCCCTGCAGCACCCGCTCGAAATGCGTGGGGTCGTGCGGCTTGAGCATCGACGCCTCGCGCGGCAGGTAAAAGTCCCACAGGCGCGATATCCAAAAGCGCAGGGCGCCCGCGCGCAGCATGGCGGGCAGCAGCTCGCGCTCGGCCGCCGTGAGCTGGCGCACCGACTGGTAGGCCGTGAGCATCGCCGCAGCGCGCTCTGCATGGTGGGCGCCCGTGGGCAGGTCAATGCACCAGTCGTTCAGGCACACGGCCAGGTCGAACAGCCAGGTGTCCACGCCCGCAAAGTAAAAGTCGAAGAAGCCGGTGAGGGTGTCTTCGGCAAACATCACGTTGTCGCGGAACAGGTCGGCGTGCACCGGGCCACGGGGCAGCGCTGCGTAGCTGGACGACGCCGCCACATGGTTTTGATAAGCCAGTTCCGACTGCAGCAGCGCAGCCTGGGCGGCGTCCAGGTGCGGCAGCACCACGGGCACGGTTTCGTTCCACCAGGGCAGACCGCGCAGGTTGGGCTGGTGGCGGTCGTAGTCGCGCCCCACCAGGTGCATGCGCGCCAGCATGGCGCCCACGGCCGCGCAGTGCACGGGCTCGGGGGCCAACTGGCTCTTGCCGCGCAGCTTGCTCACCACCGCTGCAGGTTTGCCCGCCACGGTGTGCAGGATTTCGCCGTACTTGTCACCACGCGGCTCGGGCACGGGGATGCCGCCGTGCGCCAGGTGCTTCATCAGGTGCAGGTAAAACGGCAGTTGCTCGGCCGTCAGGCGCTCGAACAGTGTGAGCACGAATTCACCCTGCGTGCTGGTGAGGAAGTAGTTGGTGTTTTCAATCCCGCCCTCAATGCCGCGCAGTTCGACCAGCTCGCCAATTTGCAGGCGGCGCAGCACTTCGCGTGCATCTTTTTTGGAGACTTCGGTAAAAACGGCCATTGTTCAGCTCAGCGGGGGAAAAGCAGGTGGGCAGGGGGCAAAAGGGGCAAGCCAAAGCCAGGGGAAGGCCCCGGCGCCAGTGATATAGCACGGGCACAGGCGCCCGCGCGGGTTCAGAACTTCATCACGTTCCAGACGCGGGGCGCGGTGTTGGTTTCAGCACCGCTGTTGCTGCCGCTGCGGCTGCGTGCGCCGTCGGGCGACTTCACTTCGTAGGCAGGCATGTCGCTGCCCTTGGGCTGCACGTTGATGCTTTGCGTTTGGCCGCCCACGCGCAGCTCGTCCACGCGGCTGCCGCCGTCTTCCACGCGAATGCGCTCAGTGCGCTGGTTGCCTCGGCCACTGAGTTGCTCTGGATTTGATAGCTGCTCGCGCTTTTCCACATTGCCCTGGGTGGCATTTTGGTTGGTATTTTGGGCCAGCAGGGGGCTGGACGCCAAGCCCAGCAAGAGAAAAAGTTGAAGTGCGCGCATGGCGCCGATTGTAGGCGGGGCAGGCTGCGCGCCTGGGGGCTGCGGGCAGAGCCAGTGTTGGCCTGCCGCTGCTGTGTGGCGCGCCGGGGGTAACCGTCAGGCCATCAGGGGTGCTTGGGGCACACGCCCGTTTCGCACGGCACCGTGCGCTGTGCAATGAAGGCGCCAAACTTCTTGCCCAGCTGCCCCATCTGCACGCATACATCGCCGCGCGCGTCAAAGGCATAGCCCTGCTGGCCCGACGCGTTGAGCAGTTCCACCTTGGCCAGTGCCAGTTTGGCGAACTGGTCGGGGTGGTGCCACTGCTCGGCACAAATGTTGTGGAAGACGAAGGTCGAGTACACCAGCTCGCTCACGGCGGGCTTGTCCATCTGCAGCCGCAGCACGCCGTTGTCCAGTTGCGCAGATTTGATTGCGTTGCCACGCAGCGACTTGTTCAGTGGCGCGGGCAGGTGGTTCAGATCCGTCTCAGCCACCGCCAGGGTGCACGCAGCGCTGAGCAGCAATGCCAGCATTTTTTTCATGGTTGACCTTTGTCCGTTGAACTGCCTCAGCAGCGGGTGGCGAAGTGCCAGCGCCGTGTGGCGCGTTATTTTGCCGGCTTTCGGGCCCCGCGCCGCTGCCAAGCGCCTGCGGTGGCTGGCGGTTCGTGTGCACAATCCGTGCATGACTGACAAAAAGACCCTGGTGCTGGTGGACGGCTCCAGCTACCTCTACCGCGCCTTCCATGCCATGCCCGACCTGCGGGCCGTGCCGGGCGACCCCACCAGCCCTGCCACCGGCGCCATTCGCGGCATGATCAACATGATGCAGGCCCTGCGCAAAGAGGTGACTGCCGACTACGCCGTGTGCGTGTTCGACGCCAGCGGCCCCACCTTCCGCGACGCGCTGTACACCGAATACAAGGCCACGCGCTCGCCCATGCCCGACGACCTGCGCAGCCAGATCGAGCCCATCCACCAGGTGGTGGACCTGCTGGGCTGGAAGGTGGTGGCCGTGCCCGGCGTGGAGGCCGACGACGTCATCGCCACCCTGGCCCACACGGCCGCCGCACAGGGCATTGAAGTCATCGTCTCCAGCGGCGACAAAGACCTGAGCCAGCTGGTCAACGAGCACATCACCATCATCGACACCATGAGCGGCAAGCGCCGCGACGTGGCAGGCGTGACCGCCGAGTTTGGCGTGCCCCCCGCGCTGATGGTGGACTACCAGGCCCTGGTGGGCGACACCGTGGACAACGTGCCCGGCGTGACCAAGGTGGGCCCCAAGACCGCCGCCAAGTGGCTGGAAGAATACGGCTCGCTCGACAACCTGATTGCCAACGCCGACGCCATCAAGGGCGTGGCAGGCAACAACCTGCGCGAGGCCATTGCCAGCGGCCAGCTGGCCTTGAGCCGCCAGCTCGTCACCATGAAGACCGACTGCGCGCTGGCCGATTACATCCCCGGCCTGCCCGCGTTTGATGACATCACGCTGGACGCGCCCGACAACGAGGGCCTGCTGCCGTTTTACGAAAAGTACGGCTTCAAGGGCCTGGCTGCCGCCATCAAGGGCGCTACTGCTTCTGCCACCACCGCCCCCACCGTCGCCATGCCCGGCCAAAGCGGTGACTTGTTTGCCGACCACTCCGCCAGCACCGTGGCCGAAGAAGCCCAGCACCGCACGGTGGTGTACGACACCATCCTGAATTGGGCCGACTTTGACCAGTGGCTGGAGCGCCTGCACAAAGCCCCGCTCACGGCCATCGACACCGAAACAGACTCCCTCGACGAAATGCGTGCGCAAATCGTCGGCATCAGTTTCAGCGTGCAGCCCGGCGAAGCCGCCTACATCCCCCTGCGCCACGAAGGCCCCGATGCCCCCGCGCAACTGCCGCTGGATGAAGTGCTCGCCCGCCTCAAGCCCTGGCTGCAAGACCCCAAGCACCCCAAGCTGGGCCAGCACATCAAGTACGACCGCCATGTGTTCGCCAACCACGGCATCGAGGTGCAGGGCTACGCGCACGACACCATGCTGCAAAGCTACGTGCTCGAAGTGCACAAGCCCCACAACCTGACCAGTCTGGCCGAGCGCCACACCGGCCGCAAAGGCATCAGCTACGAAGACCTGTGCGGCAAAGGCGCGCACCAGATCCCGTTTGCGCAGGTGCCCGTGGACAAAGCCGCCGCCTACTCCTGCGAAGACTCCGACCAGACCCTGGACGTGCACAACGCTCTGTGGCCACTGCTGCAGGCAGACGACAAACTGCGCTTCATCTACGAACTGGAGATTGCGAGCAGCGAGGCCCTGTACCGCATCGAACGCAACGGCGTGCTGATTGACGCGCCCACGCTGGCCGCGCAAAGCCACGAACTGGGCCAGCGCATCCTGCAGCTCGAAACCGAGGCGTATGAGATTGCCGGCCAGCCCTTCAACCTGAGCAGCCCCAAGCAGCTGGGCGAAATCTTCTTCGACAAGCTGGGCATGCCCGTGATCAAGAAGACCGCCACCGGTGCCCGCAGCACCGACGAAGAAGTGCTGGAAAAGCTGGCCGAGGACTACCCCTTGCCCGCCAAGCTGCTGGAGCACCGCAGCCTGGTCAAGCTCAAAGGCACCTACACCGACAAGCTCGCCCAACTGGCCCTGCCACGCACCGGCCGCGTGCACACGCACTACGCGCAGGCCGTGGCCGTCACAGGCCGCTTGTCCAGCAACGACCCCAACCTGCAGAACATCCCAATCCGCACCCCCGAAGGCCGCCGCGTGCGCGAGGCCTTTGTGGCCCCCGCAGGCCGCGTGATTGCCAGTGCCGACTACTCCCAGATCGAGCTGCGCATCATGGCCCACCTGAGCGGCGACCACTCGCTGCTGCACGCCTTCCACGCCGGGCTGGATGTGCACCGTGCCACCGCCGCCGAAGTGTTTGGGGTGGAGGTCGATCAAGTCACCAGCGAGCAACGCCGCTACGCCAAGGTCATCAACTTCGGCCTCATCTACGGCATGAGCAGCTTCGGCCTGGCCAAAAACTTAGGCATCGAAACCAAGGCCGCAGCCGCCTACATCGACAAATACTTCCAGCGCTACCCCGGCGTGAAGCAGTACATGGACGACACCAAGGCCGCCGCCAAATCCATGGGCTATGTCGAAACCGTGTTTGGCCGCCGCCTGTACCTGCCCGAAATCAACTCCCCCAACGGCCCCCGCCGCGCCGGGGCCGAACGCGCCGCCATCAACGCGCCCATGCAGGGCACAGCGGCCGACCTCATCAAGCTGGCCATGGTGGCCGTGCAAAAGGAGCTGGACGCGCACAAGCCGGACATCAAGATGATCATGCAGGTGCACGACGAACTGGTGTTTGAGCTGCCCGAGGGCGAGGTGGACTGGCTCAAAACCCACATCCCGCGCCTGATGGCGGAAGTGGCGGCGCTGAAGGTGCCGTTATTGGCGGAGGTGGGGGTGGGGGCTAATTGGGATAAGGCGCATTGAGCCTGAGGGTTTGGATCGCTTGCGGCGTCCCGCGCAGCGTCGCTTAATGCTCGTTAGATTTTTTGGGGAATGTAATGTTGATTAAGTCGTTCGAGGTACAAAACTACAAGGGCTTTCGGGATCGGCAGCATGTTGATTTAGCCCCGTTGACTTTGCTCTATGGTGAAAATAGTTCCGGGAAGAGTGCTCTGCTGCGGGTAGTGCCGTGGATCGCTGAATCTATGGGAGATATGCGCCCTGGTCCCTGCCTTGACGCAACCGTTGGTCGCGAAGCATTGTGGAGTGATCTTGCACATATCAGCAGTCCTAGACAGCCGATTGAAGTGCGGATCGATTGGCACGCTGGACCTTCGGCGAAGTGGTGTTTTCGTGGGGGAACCTTGCCAGAGACATGCGAATTGAAGAGCATCGAGTTGGTTAACTCGGATCATCATTGGTTGCTTGAAGATGATGGGGACGGCCTTTGGCAAGGTCGAGTACAAGCCGTCGCAGGGTTGCTTCCTGCTGTGGATCAGTCGCTATGGTTGCGTAATGTCGGTTGTTCGCGGAGTCAATTTCAGCTTAGCGTGCAGTGGCTCCAGGGGGTTCGCGCTCCGGTGGCACGTGTTGCCAAGGGACTTGCATCGTCGCCAAGCACACTCTCACCCACTGGGGATGGCGTTGCTCGTTTCCTGTATTACTGGGTTCGTGTGGCGCGATCCGATAGCGAAAAAAAGGCACTCGCATTTGTATTGAAATTCTTCGAAGTTCTGGGCTTTGAACTACGTGTGGAGGATGTGGCCCCGGGATTCTTCCGACTTGATGTTGCCCCGATGGGGAGCCCATCCTCAGCTATAAATTTGGTGGATACGGGAGAAGGCCTCACCCAGGTGCTTGCGCCGCTTGTCGCCCTCGCTCGAGCCGCTAACGGAATCGGTCCAAGTGTTGTCTGTCTAGAGCAACCAGAACTTCACCTTCACACAGATGCCCAGCGCGCTCTTGCTCTTTCCATCGCAGATGCTGCCGTATCTGGCGCTCAGGTGATGATCGAAACTCATTCAGAAGTTTTGCTCGCCGCCACTCAGCTTGCGATTGCAAATCGACGTATTCCATCTGGTGATGTGGCTTTGTATTGGGTTGCTCGTCATAGTGGCCCCGTGTCAGTTGCACGGCCAGTCCCCCTGGATGACCGTGGCAGGGTTGGTAGTGCTTGGCCAGTAGACGCCTTCGATGACTTACTTCAACTCAAAAGCGAGTTGTTTGATGCGCAGCGGGGGGTGTCGTGATTCTTGAATTCGATGACTCCTGCTGGACGGACACTAATGCTGATTGGCAGCGAAGTGTTGTAGAGCTACTCATTCAATTAAAACGCTTTGAGCTTCATTCGGTGCTAGCAAATCACGACGCGATGCTGCGATGGTGCGGGGCGCATATTCCGCTGTTTCAGGAGTACTACAAAACACGACTGGCAAGTGCACAAAATAGAAGTAACTCCCTGCGCATTTCCATTTCTCCCCAGGGTGCACAAGCGGTGCTCGGTCCACCTCCATGGACATTGAGTGCTGCTGGTGCAGCCGATATAGTCAATCGTCCTCTTCGGCTAGTGCTAGAGAACGACGAGTCTGATCGCTGTTTTCTTGAGTCGATAGTGCCGTCGTTTTCAACTTGGTGCAATCGCTCTTGGCTAGTGCCTGAGATGGGCGGAGGTTCTGCTATGGGGGCTAAGATTAAAGCTGCTGGTGCGAATGGGGTTGATCGCTGGCGGACATTTTTTGTTTTCGATAGCGACCGTCTACATCCAAATGAGTTAACGGTTGGTTGGGTTCCGCCGAATGGTGACGGCTGTCAAGGTCATCAATTTGAAAAATATTGCGCAGCCATCCCATCGAATCGTTGGCATCGACTTGAACGCCGTTCAATTGAAAACTATCTTCCTCAAGTAGTCCTGCAGCCTCTAAACGTAGACCTTACTGCGACGTTGTTCAGTGGTGCTATTGGAACGATGGCTCACTTCTACAACATGAAGAATGGCCTTAGTGGTGATGGAGTGAGTCCTGTCGACCCCAAGAAATCAGTACGTGCGAGCCGTAGTCTGGGTATGTGGACGGGGCTATCGCAGAACGAAGTGAAATACCTGGAACCTGGGTTCGGTAAAGACGTAGCTGAGGAGTTCAGAAACGTTCCCAAAAATCATATTTGGTCGACGCCTGTGTTGACTGAGATGAACAGGCTTGCGGATGCCCTTCAGGATGCCATGTAGGAATAGAGCGCTATGAGTGAATCGCCAAGTTATGTATCCCAGCCTCAGGTCATCGATCTGCCAAAGTTGCTGGCCGACGTTCGTGCCGGGCACATTCAGGTTCCTAGGTTTCAACGACCCTTCGTTTGGGAGGATGAGCGTAGAGTCGAGTTGCTGCGGTCTCTTAGAGTTGGTATCCCAATTGGCAGCCTCTTGGTATGGCGGACTTCTCAAAATCGCCTACGTTGTTTTGACGGAATTGCTGGGGTGGTCATTCCAGGGCCAGCGCAAGGTCAGACAGTGAGCTATCTGCTTGACGGGCATCAGCGCCTGACGACTTTGTTCGCAGCATTTGCAAGCCCGCAACTGAGTTTGTCGCCGGTGACGGCCTCCGACAGTGATACACCCGAAGCCATCTACTTTGATCTAGAGCAGGACGATTTTGTTGTTGGTAATCCAACGAGTGTTTGGTCTTGCTTACCTCTTTACCTGTTTTTGGATGCAGTGGCACTTCGACAGCACTTCCGAAATAAGGAGCGTGAAGGGCACGTCTCACCTCAGGAAATTGATCGACTCCAGAGCATTGCCGAAGGTGTTTTATACGCCATGCAGTGGTGTCGCATACCCGTGATTCCTCTCAGCACGGACGACGTGGAATTAGCGACAAGAACATTTCATCGAGTCAACAGCCAAGGCGTACCAATGACCGAGGTTCACATGGTCGCTGCTCTTACTTGGGGTGATAGCTTCGATCTTCGTGAGCGTTTCAATATTGCTTGGAGTAGCCAAAGTCTTCCGGATCGATGGCAGCCAGCCACTGAACAGCAAACTTTGAATGTGCTTAAGGGCTTGCTCGGAATGGACTTGGCTCGGTCTCCTGGTGCGCTTCTCGTCCGGAGGATTCGAGAAAGGCCGGAATTGGCCGAGAGGTCAGTTGATTTGCTGGTGCGTGCTATGAAATTAGCTGCGGATCGTTTAGTGCACACGCCTTTGGCGATTCCGTATCAGATGCAGTTAACGCTGACAGCGATCGCTTTGCATGAAGTTCCAGATGGAGGGTCCATCGATGATGAGTGGTTGAGGCGCTGGTGGGGATTAACGACAGTGTGGGGCAGTTTTGCTAGCTCTGCGACACATAGGGTTCAAGCTGCGCTTCGGCATCTCCGTGCAGGTCTCTTGGGACGGCGGGAGCCTTGGCCAAAATTACTGTTCCACAGCACTGAGTCCAGCCCACTGCCAAACCTAGAGCTCAGGAACGCCCGTGCTCGTTACTTTGCAGACGGATACGCGAACCAGTGTGGCCATCTGGATTTGCTTCACTCTAGGGGAAATCGCGCGGTCGTCTCGTTGATTCGCGGTGAAGGCACAAGACCTGGAAACAGGTTTATTTGGGAGGTTGAGCGTGCTGAACAGTTGCTTGGATATCTTGATGACCAGAATCTAGAGCCACTCAGGGACCACTTCGTTGATGCCGAGTGCTTAGAGGCCTGGGCTCGCGGCGACTATCAAGGTTTTCTCGTTGCGCGAGAGGCGATCATGAATCGCTTTGAGCTAACTTGGTTCGAAGGTCTTCATGCCAAGGAGTTCATCGATGGTAGTCAACGTAATCCTCTCCAATAGTGGGTGGGTCGTGCGTCCCCAATTTCGTTGGCCTGCTAATGCCTAGTAGAAACGTTGATCAATTCTTTGAATGTGACTGCTGAAGTCCAGCATTTCGTTTGTCTTTAGCTTGGAGTCCTAATGCTTACCCCCACCCCCTACACCCCCCCCGCCATCTGGCAATGGAACAAGGAAAACGGCGGCCAGTTCGCCAGCATCAACCGGCCCATTGCAGGCGCCACGCACGACAAGGAACTGCCCGTAGGCCGCCACCCGCTGCAGCTGTATTCGCTGGGCACGCCAAATGGCGTGAAGGTGACCGTGATGCTGGAAGAGCTGCTGGCGCTGGGCCACAGTGGGGCGGAGTACGACGCGTGGCTGATCCGCATTGGCGATGGCGACCAGTTTGGCAGCGGGTTTGTGGGCATCAATCCCAACTCCAAAATTCCGGCGCTGCAAGACCGCACCGACCCTGCCAACCCCGTGCGGGTATTTGAGTCCGGGGCCATCCTGATGTACCTGGCCGAGAAGTTTGGTGCCTTTTTGCCCAAGGATAGCGCGGCGCGGGCCGAGTGCCTGTCGTGGCTGTTCTGGCAGATGGGCAGTGCGCCGTTTGTGGGCGGCGGGTTTGGGCACTTTTATGCCTACGCCCCGGTCAAGATCGAGTACGCGATTGACCGCTATGCGATGGAAACCAAGCGCCAGCTCGATGTGCTGAACCAGCGCCTGGCCGTGACGGAATACGTGGCGGGCAACGAGTACACCGTGGCCGACATGGCGATCTGGCCCTGGTATGGGCTGATGGTGAAGGGCGAGGCCTACGACGCGGGCGAGTTTTTGCAGGTGCACGAATACACCCATGTGCTGCGCTGGGCCGAGCAGGTGGGCCAGCGCCGCGCCGTGCAGCGCGGGCGCATGGTGAACCGGGTGCGCGGTGACCTGGCCTGCCAGCTGCATGAGCGGCACGACGCCAGCGACTTTGACACCAAGACGCAGGACAAGCTGGCGGCCAAACAGGCGGCGTGAGGCGGCGTGAGGCGGGCGGCCCGCCTGGGCTGGGGGGCTGCCGAATTTGCTTTGTGCATGAAAACGGCTGCTGGCGCTTGATAATCAAGCGCCAGCAGCTATTTTTTTGATAGTGATGGAATGGGTGGCGATGGCACCGCTGCGATGTGTGGTGTGCCGTAACTGCCATCACGCAACTGCCTTGGGCCGCACTGCGCGGGCTTTGACAGGGAAAAGGGCGGCACACTGGCTGCTGAAAAAAGTGTTGAAAAAGTTCTGCGGGGCCTATTGACACGATTGCTAAGATGAAATCAGCCCTCGCCAGCGGCTTTGCTGCAGCCAAGGTTTCCGAATTTGTGGTGCCCCCAAACGTTGCGCACTTTTCACGCCAACCTCCGCACCTGCCGCTGCAACGGCGCAGCGGGATGCGGCTTGCAGTGCGCGCCGGCCTGGTTCAAAACAGATGGCGCAGTTCACGCTTCGCCAGTGGTTTGCCAGAAGCAGCCTTGGCGTGGTCAGCGAGGTTGGTCGGGGGTGTGCAGATGTTTGATAAAAAATGCCTCTAGGGCAATACTGATAAGCGCTAATAGCTATGACATTGATAGCAATTTTGATCGCCACGCTGGCTGCGGGCATTGGCAGCGTGTGGGCTGCAGCACTGTTGATGCGTATGGGCCTGGGTGGGCGCCACGATGGCGTGGGCCCGCAGCACCTGCTCAGCCTGGCCGCAGGGGCCTTGCTGGCCACGGCCTTCATGCACTTGCTGCCAGAGGCGTTTGAAAGCCAGGCGGGCGCGCACGACCTGTTCGCCACCTTGCTGGTGGGGGTGGTGTTTTTCTTTCTGCTGGACAAGGCCGAGCTGTGGCACCACGGGCACGAGCACAGCCATGCAGAGCCAGCCGCGCACGACGCCCACCATGACCACCACCACGGGCACGCACACCACCACGGGCCGCTTGCGGGTGGCTGGGCGCTGCTCACGGGTGACAGCGTGCATTGCTTTGGTGACGGCATCCTGATCGCGTCGGCCTTCATGGCCGACATGCGCCTGGGGGTGATTGCCGCCGTATCGGTGATGGCGCACGAGGTGCCGCACCACATGGGCGATCTGGTGGTGCTGCGCCAGACCAGCGCCAACCGGCGCATGGCGCTGCTGAAGGTGTCGCTGGCCGGGGCCGTGACCGCGCTGGGCGGGGCGGTGGGCTACTTCCTGGTGGGGCAGTTGCAAGACTTTTTGCCGTACTTCCTGGCCGTGGCGTCGAGCAGCTTTGTGTACGTGGCGCTGGCCGATTTGATTCCCCAGTTGCAAAAGCGGCTCACGGCGCGCGAAACCATCGCGCAGATCGCCTGGCTGATCGCCGGAATGGTCGTGGTCACGATGGTGAGCGGGGTGGCGCACAGCCATTGAGCGGCGGCAGGCCCGGGCCGCGCAGCGCCGCGGCTTTGACGCAGGCCAATGTGCATTTGCAGCGCTGGGCCACGGCGGCCTTGGCAGCGCGACAAAGTCACGCTGTTGTGCCATGCTGGCGGCATGAACGCCGCAGCCGCTTCCACTTCTTCCCCTTCCTCACCCGCGCGCCTGGGCTTGCTGGTCCAGCCCACCCGTTTTCTGTTTTTCACCGGCAAGGGTGGGGTCGGTAAAACCTCCTTGTCCACCGCCACCGCCATTGCGTTGGCAGACGCCGGGCGGCGCGTGCTGCTGGTGAGCACTGATGCAGCCTCCAACCTGGATGAAATGCTGGGTGTGCCGCTGTCCAACCAGCCGGTGCCCGTGCCCGGTGTGCCGGGGCTGAGCATGCTCAACATCGACCCCGACAACGCCGCCGAGGCCTACCGCCAGCGCGTGCTGGCGCAACTGGAGGCCACGGCCACCGAAGACGAGCGCGCCACGGTGCGCGAGCAGCTCTCGGGCGCCTGCACCACCGAAATCGCCGCGTTCGATGAATTTGCCGCCCTGCTGGCCAGCGAGGGGGCGGATGCCGACCACACCTTCGACCATGTGGTGTTTGACACCGCGCCCACCGGCCACACGCTGCGCCTGCTGAGCTTGCCCAAGGCCTGGACGGGATTTTTGGCGGGCAACGACCGGGGCGCCTCCTGCCTGGGGCCGCACTCGGGGCTCAAGATGCAGGAGGCCCGCTTCAACGCAGCCCTGGCGGCGTTGAGCAACCCTGCGCTGACCACCGTGGTGCTCGTCACCCGCCCCGATCCCCGCCCCATGCAAGAGGCCGCCCGCACCGCCGTAGAACTGCGTGCCCTGGGGCTTGCCAACCAGCGCCTGGCCATCAACGGCGCGTTTCACGCCAGCCAGCCGGGGCAAGACCCGGTGGCCGACGCCATCGAGCGCCTGGGCCGCGAGGCCATGGGCCAGATGCCTGATGCCCTGGCGCAACTGCCGCGCGACGAAGTGCCCCTGCGTGCCTTCGATACCGTGGGCCTGCCAGCCCTGCGCGCCTTGCTGGGTGGGGATGTCGTACCCCCCGCTACGCCAGCGGCTGCGGCTGGCGCCGCTTTGCAGGCCGAACCGCTGGCCGCCCTGGCCGACGCACTGGCTGCCAAGGGCCACGGGCTCATCATGGTGATGGGCAAGGGCGGCGTGGGCAAAACCACCATTGCCGCTGCCTTGGCCGTGGGCCTGGTGCAACGGGGCCACAGCGTGCACCTCACCACCACCGACCCGGCGGCCCATGTGCAAAGCCAGCTCGACGGCAGCCTGCCCGGGCTGAAAGTGGGGCGCATCGACCCCCGGGCCGAAACGCAGGCCTACATCGACAAGATCATGGCCACGCGCGGCAAGGCCCTGGACGACGCAGGCCGCGCCCTGCTGCTGGAAGATTTGCAGTCACCCTGCACCGAAGAGGTGGCCGTGTTCCACGCCTTCAGCCGCGTGGTGAACGAAGCCCGCACGGCCTTTGTGGTGCTGGACACCGCCCCCACCGGCCACAGCCTGCTGCTGATGGACGCCACCGGGGCCTACCACCGGCAGATGACCCAGCAATACCAGGGCAGCGCCGGTGGCGCGATGGCCAAGCACATCATCACCCCGCTGATGCGCCTGCAAGACGCCGACATGACCCATGTGGTCATCGTGACGCTGCCCGAGGTGACGCCCGTCAGCCAGGCCGCAGCCCTGCAGGAAGACCTGCGCCGCGCCCACATCGAGCCCTGGGCATGGGTCATCAACAAAAGCGTGGCTGCCACGGGCACTTCTGACCCGCTGCTGCAAGCACGCCTGGCGGGTGAGCAAAAGCAGTGCGAGCGCATAGAGCAGGGCCTGGCCCAACGCACCTTCGTACTGCCCTGGCTGACCGAGCCACCCGTGGGGGTGGAAGCTCTGGGTGGGCTGGTCACTGCGGATGGTTTGCTATCTCATTGATAGCTGCTGGCGCTTTCCACGTCTGGCTCGGAGGCCGAAAACGCTTGAAAAAGTAGGCGACCCTCTGAGCCTGCCACGGACTCAGCCGCACATTGCCGCGCAGTGCATGCGCCGAGGCCCCCCGCAGAAAATCGGGCCAGAAACAAAAAACCCTGCATGGCGAACCATGCAGGGTTTTTGATTTGGTGGTGGTACCGGGACTTGAACCTGGGACATCAGCATTATGAATGCTGCGCTCTAACCAACTGAGCTATACCACCGAAGCCTCAAATTATAGACCAAAAAAATCACTGGTGCACAAAATTGGCTTTGCGTTTGCCCAGGAAGGCGTCCATGCCTTCTTTTTGGTCTTGCGTGGCAAACAGTGCGTGGAACAGGCGGCGCTCAAACATCACGCCATCGGCCAGCGTGCCTTCAAAGGCGCGGTTCACCGATTCCTTGGCAGCCATCACGGCGATCTGCGAGAAGTCGGCAATGATCAGCGCGGCGCCCAGGGCTTCGTCCATCAGCTTGTCGAACGGCACCACCCGGCTCACCAGCCCAGAGCGCTCGGCTTCGGTGGCGTCCATCATGCGGCCTGTCAGAGCCATGTCCATGGCCTTGGATTTGCCCACCGCGCGTGGCAGGCGCTGCGTGCCGCCCGCGCCGGGGATCACGCCCAGCTTGATTTCAGGCTGGCCAAACTTGGCGTTGTCGGCGGCGATGATGAAGTCGCACATCATGGCCAGCTCGCAGCCGCCGCCCAGCGCAAAGCCGCTCACGGCCGCGATCACGGGCTTGCGGATGCTGCGAATGGCTTCCCAGTTGCGGGTGATGTAGTCGCCCTTGTAGGCATCGGCAAAGCTGTACTTGGCCATGGCGCCAATGTCGGCCCCTGCGGCAAAGGCCTTTTCGCTGCCGGTGATGATCATGCAGCCGATCTTTTCGTCGGCATCAAACGCCTTCAGGGCTTCGCCCAGCTCGTTCATGAGCTGGTCGTTCAGTGCGTTGAGTTGCTTGGGGCGGTTGAGCGTGATGATGCCAACCTTCTCGCCTTCGGTGCGCACTTCAATGGTTTCGTAGGCCATGTTGTCTCCTGGTTTGGGGTTTTGAAATGGGGGCTGGTTCAGTCCAGCAGGGCAGCCACTGAATATATCCAAGCAGCTTGCACCTTGCTGTCACGCAGCGCCGGCCAGCCAACGGCTGACGGCGGCAGTGTCTGTGGCGGTCAGGTTCACGGTGTCTGGCGCAGGCTGGCGGCGTGACTTGCCCTGGGCCACGCTACCCGGTGGCACCGCAGCAGGCAGGGTCAGGGGCAGTTCCAGCAAACGGCCGTCGCGCGCCACCACGGCCACCAGTTGGGTTTGGGGACCGGCGTAAAACGCCACATCGTCGAGCTTGTTGATGCGCCAAGCCTGGGTTTTCACCCGCAGGCCAAGCCATTCGTCACCCGCAGCAAAACCAGCCTGTTCAGCCGCGCTGCCGCGCAGCACGGTCTTGATCTGCACACTGTGGTTTTCGGCCACCCGAATGCCCAGGCGCTGCGCAAGCTGGGCAGTGTCGGGCTTGAGGGTCACGCCGTGTGCGGCCAGCAAGGCGGCCAGCGGCAACTCGTCGGTGCTGTGCACCCACTGCGCAATTTCGGTGGCGTAGCTGCGCCCGGTCAGCTCCTCCAGCACGGTCAGCAAATCTGCTTCGCTCATGGGGCCTGCCTTGCAGCGGCTCCACAGGCCACGCATCACGTCGTCCAGCGTGGCCTTGCCGTGCTGGCGCAGGTGCAGGTCCAGGCACAGCGCCACCAGCGAGCCTTTGGTGTAGTAGCTCACCGTGGCGTTGGGGGTGTTTTCGTCCTGGCGGTAGTACTTCACCCAGGCATCAAAGCTGGCTTGTGCCACCGTTTGCACCTGGCGGCCAGGCGTTTGCAGCACCTGGTTGATAGTCTTGGTGATGAACTTGAGGTAGGTGGCGTCGTCAATCAGGCCCGCACGGCGCAGCAGCAGGTCGTCGTAATAGCTGGTAAAGCCCTCGAAAAACCACAGCAGCTGCGTGTAGTTTTCCTGGTCGTAGTCGTAGCCGGCAAACTCGGCGGGGCGCAGCCGCTTCACGTTCCAGGTGTGGAAATATTCGTGGCTGATGAGGCCAAGCAGTGTGGTGTAGCCCTCGCTCTGGCGCGCCTCGCCCTGGCGGGGAAGGTCGCGGCGACCGCAGATCAAGGCAGTGGAGTTGCGGTGTTCCAGCCCGCCGTAGCCGTCGTTCACCGCGTTGAGCATGAACAGGTAGCTGGTAAACGGGGCCTTGCCCTGGCCGTGCCAGAAGCGAATGGCGGTTTCGCAAATTTTCTGCGTGTCGGCCAGCAGCCGCTGGCCGTCAAACGATGGCGCGGCCCCGGCCACCACGAAGCGGTGGGGCACACCGCATGCGGTGAACTTGCCCACCCAGAAGTCACCCATTTCCACGGGGCAGTCCACCAGTTCGTCGTAGTGGGCTGCGGCGTACAGGCCAAAGCCTTTTTTATCGACCTTTAGCGCAGCCAGCCCGGTGGCCAGGGACCAGGTGGGCGCTGCCGGGGCAGATACCTCCAGGGTGTGAGGTTGCTGCTCTTGCCCATGCACGCGCAGGCACAGGCTGGTGCCGTTGAAAAAGCCGCGCGATGCATCGAGCCACGCTGTGCGCACCGAGTTGTCGTAGGCGCACACTTCGTAGGTCAAGACCAGAGGCGCCTTGCCATGGCAATCGGCCACCCAGGTGTGCTTGTTTGTCTGCTGCAGACAGACTTCGCGCTTGCCCTGGCGGGCGTGCAGTTTTTGCAGGTTTTTGGCAAATTCGCGCACCAGGTAGCTGCCGGGAATCCACACGGGCAGCGACACCGTTTGCTGTGCCTGGGGCTGGGCAATGGTCAGAGTCACCTGAAACAAATGCGCCTGCAGGTGGGCTGCAACCACCTCGTAGTGGACGCCCGCGCGGGCGGCGGCTGGGGGCTTGGGCATGAAAGCTCCTTGGTCGGGGCAGGGGCTGAAATGGCGTGCTAGCGGCCATGCGCCAGCGCCCAGCCCTCAGGTTCAGTTGGCGCTGGGGGCTTCGCCTGCCACTTCGGCCAGGCGTTTTTCCACTTCTTGGGCGCTGATGGCGCCGGGCACGCGCGAGCCATTGGCAAAAATCAACGTCGGGGTGCCGGTGATCTTGTGCTTGCGGCCAAAGGCCAGGTTGCGCTGGATGGCGGCGGTGTCGCAGCTGGCGGCGGCGGGCACCTTCTCGCGCACCATCATGTCTTGCCAGGCGGCCACGCGGTCTTTGGCGCACCAGACGTTGCGGGACTTTTCGGCCGAGTCGGGGCTCAGGATCGGGTACAGGAACAGGTACACCGTGATGTTGTCCACGTTCTGCAGGTCGCGTTCGAAGCGCTTGCAATAGCCGCAGTTGGGGTCTTCAAACACGGCCACCTTGCGTTTGCCGTCGCCGCGCACGATGGTGAAGGCATCCTTCAGGGGCAGCTCCGAGAAGTCCACGGCCGTGAGCTTGTTGATGCGGTCTTCGGTCAGGTTGCGCCGGGCCTTGGTGTCAAAGAGTTCGCCCTGGATGACGTAGTTGCCCTTGGCGTCGGTGTAGAACACGTCAGTGCCAATGCGCACCTCGTACAGGCCCTGCATGGCGGTGGGCCGCACTTCGTCGATCTTGCCCATTTGCGGGATGCGTTCGGCCAGCGTTTTGCGGATGGTGGATTCTTGCGCCTGGGCCGACAGGCCGAAGGCCAAAGTGGCCGCAGCCAGCAGGGTAGGGATGAGTTTCATAGCGAATCGAGTCAAAAGTTGGCTGGCTGCCGCCCTGTGCGTTGTGCGATGGTGCGGCGTCGGTTGCTGTCGGAGTGCGCGGGCGTCAATGGGTTCCCATGGCTTGGCGGACGATCCAGTTTTTGAGAAGGCCGTTGCGTTCAAAGCCGCGCATCCCCCAGTTGCGCAGGGTTTGCAGCGGGTTCTCGGTGCGCGAAAACAGCTGCTGCAGCCCGTCGGTGGCCAGGCTCATGGGCAGCATGGCGGCCTTGCGCTCGCGTTCGTAGCTGCGCAGCAGGCGCATGTCGGCCACGCTGCGCCAGTAGTCGCGGCCATGCAGCACACGGGCCAGGGTCTGGGCATCGGCCAGCCCCAGGTTCAGGCCCTGGCCTGCCAGGGGGTGGATGTTGTGGGCCGCGTCGCCCGCCAGCACCCAGCTGTGCGGGGTTTTGCCAGGGCTGGGCAGCGGGCCGCACCAGCGGGACGCCTGCGCCTGCTGCAGCGGCCACGAAGAGCGGGCGGAGGTGAGTTCGAGCCGCCCCAGTGCGCCCTGGCTGGCGGTTTCGAGCTGCTCGGCAAACGCTTCGGGCTCCAGCGCCAGCAGCGGGGCGACTTGCTCGCGGTCTACCGACCAGACCACGGCCACCGACCGACCCTCTGGGCCATCCAGCGGCAAGAAGGCGAGGATGCCATCGGGCAAAAACCACTGCCGGGCCACCTGGCCGTGCGGGTGTTCACATTCCAGCCGGGTGGCGATGGCGTGTTGGGTGTAAGGGGTGACTTCGAAATCCACGCCGAACTCGGCCCGGGTGCTGCTGGCGCGCCCTTCGCACACCACCGTCAGAGCGGCGTTCACGGGGGCTTGCACCACCTCTACCTGGGGCTGGTAGCGCACGGCTTCGGCCAGACGTTGCTCCAGGGCAGGCACGTCCACAATCCAGGCCAGCGCCTCGGCGCCCTGGGCGGCTGCGTCGAAGTGCACCGCGCCATCCTTGTCGCCAAACACGTCCATGCGGGCTACCGCCGTGGCGTGCTGTGGGTCGGGCCAGCTGCGCAACGATTCAAGCAGGGTGCGGGATGCGGTGTTCAGTGCGTACGCGCGCACATCGGGTGCGGCGGCAGCCTGCGGTGTGGGGTTGGCTACCAGTGCCACACGCAAGCGCTCGCGTGCCAGCAACAGGGCCAGGGTGCGGCCGACGATGCCGGCCCCACGGATACAAATGTCAAAGGTGTGCGCCATGCGGGCATTGTAGGAGCGCACTGACGACCACAGGCGCGGTGCAGAATCTCCGGCTTTGCCGTGTGCCGCAGGCAACCAGCCTGACCAGGTGGCACGAACGAATCAATCAAAGGGAGTGTGGGGCCGTGTCTTTAGAAACCGAATTCGATGTGACGGGAACCATTGCGCGGCTGTTTATCTACCCCGTGAAATCGTGCGCCGGTATCGAGGTGCAGGAGGCTGTGCTGACCGAAACAGGCCTGGACCTGGACCGCGCCTGGATGGTGGTGGATGCGCAGGGGCATTTTCTGACCCAGCGCACCTTGCCGCGCATGGCCTTGATCCGCCCGCAACTCAAATCCTCTGAAATGGTGCTGCGGGCACCGGGCATGCTGGCATTGCATGTCGCTCTGGACCTGGTGGAAGGCCCGGCCACGGTCACTGTGTGGGATGACACGGTGCCCGCGTGGGACATGGGCGCCCTGGCGGCCCAGTGGTTCAGCGATTTTCTGGGGCAGCCGTGCCGCCTGGTGCGTTTTGACCCGGACCACCTGCGCCTGTCCAGCAAAAAGTGGACAGGTGAACTGGATGCGCACACCCAGTTTGCCGACGGGTTTGCGGTGCTGGTGACGAGCGAGGCCTCCATTGACGACCTGAATGAGCGACTTGTGGCCAAAGGGCACGAGGCGGTGGGCGTGGAACGTTTTCGGCCCAATGTGGTGCTGGGCGGTGTGGACGCCCATGACGAGGACCGCATCGACGGTGTGCACATTGCCGTGGGGCAGGGTGATGAAGCCGACACCGCAGAGCTGCGCCACGTCAAGCCCTGTGCCCGCTGCCCGATTCCCAATATCGACCCGGCCACCGCGCAAAGCAGCCCTGCCGTGAGCGATACGCTGAGCACCTACCGCAGCGACAAGCGCCTGGACGGGGCCATCACCTTCGGCATGAATGCCGTGGTGGCCCGTGGGGCAGGCCAAATGCTGCGGGTGGGCCAGCGTTTTGGCGCCCATTACTGTTTTGACTGAGGGCATGCTGTGCCGCCCCCGCTGACCGAGGGGTGGGCAGGGGGCGGCGGCCCAAGGCCTCTGTGCCCCCTTTCTGCGCCGGGGAAGCCGCTGGCATAAAATCACGCCCCCGAGGCTCACGGGCGCGTGGCGCCCACCCCAGGTTTAGAGCGTGTTATGCATTTTTACGTACCCACGTTGGACCCTGAGGTTAGTGATCGCAAGGCACGGACTGCTGGCAAGGCTCAAGCCTTGGCAAGGTCTGCAACGCCGCGAGCGCTAACCTCAGGGCCCAACCCTCCGGGAAAGCCGGAGACAGGCCCGGCCACTTTGTTGCACGCCGCTGACGGTACACGTACCGCTGCGCGTCTTGCGCCTCGTTGCCGGGCTTTTCTCCGGTTTTCGTGGGCACGTAAAAGTACATAACACGCTCTAACCCATGAATGTTCCGATCGCGTTGGCTGCCTTGCAGACGCAGGCCGCCGAGCCCGCCCGTTTGCGTGAAATCCCGTACAACTACACCTCGTTCTCTGACCGGGAGATCGTGATCCGCTTGCTGGGCTCCTCCGCCTGGGACCTGCTGGACCAGCTGCGCAAAGAGCGTCGCACCGGCCGGTCGGCCCGTATGCTGTACGAAGTGCTGGGCGACATCTGGGTGGTGCAGCGCAACCCCTACCTGCAGGACGACCTGCTGGACAACCCCGACCGCCGCAAGCTGCTGGTGGACGCCCTCAACCACCGCCTGGGCGAGATCGAAAAACGCCGCACCCCCGCCGATGATGCCGAGCGCGACCGTCTGGTGGGCGAACTGGTGGTGGCCGCGCGCCGCGCGGTGGTCGAATTCAACGCCACCTTCGAGCAGGCCGCGCAGCTGCGCCGCCAGGTCCGCAAGACCCTGGGGCGCCTGACAGCCAAAGACAACATCAAGTTCGACGGCCTCTCACGCGTGAGCCACGTGACCGACGCGACCGACTGGCGCGTGGAATACCCCTTTGTCGTGCTCACGCCCGACACCGAAGCCGAGATGGCTGCGCTGGTCAAGGGCTGTATCGAGCTGGACCTGACCATCATCCCGCGTGGGGGTGGCACGGGCTACACGGGGGGCGCGATTCCGCTGACCTGGAAGAGCGTGGTCATCAACACCGAAAAGCTCGAAGCCATGACCGAGGTGGAGATGCGCCGCCTGCCGGGACTGGACCGTGAGGTGGGCACCATCTGGACCGAAGCGGGGGTGGTGACGCAGCGCGTGGCCGATGCGGCCGAGCGCGCAGGTTTCGTCTTCGCAGTGGACCCGACCAGCGCCGAAGCATCATGCATTGGCGGCAACATTGCCATGAACGCGGGCGGCAAAAAGGCCGTGCTGTGGGGCACGGCGCTCGACAACCTGGCCAGCTGGCGCATGGTGACGCCCGACGCCCAGTGGCTGGAAGTGACCCGCCTGGACCACAACATGGGCAAGATCCATGACGTGGAAGTGGCAACGTTTGAGCTGCAGTACTTCGAAGCCGACGGCAAGACGCCCGTGCGCACCGAGCGCCTGAGCATCCCAGGCCGCACCTTCCGCAAGGAAGGTCTGGGCAAGGACGTGACGGACAAGTTCCTGGCTGGCCTGCCGGGCATCCAGAAAGAAGGCTGCGACGGCCTCATCACCAGTGCGCGCTGGGTGGTGCACCGCATGCCTGAGCACACGCGCACCGTGTGCCTGGAGTTCTTTGGCAATGCCAAGGATGCGGTGCCCAGCATCGTGGACATCAAGGACTACATGTTTTCCCTGCAAAAGCGCAGTGGCGAAGGAGGGAATGAACAGGGCCCCTCCCCCGTTCTTCTGGCGGGCCTCGAGCACCTGGATGACCGCTATCTGAAGGCCGTGGGCTACGCCACCAAGAGCAAGAAGGGCACGACCATGGGGGCGCCTGGCGGCTTGGGCCTGCCCAAGATGGTGCTGATTGGCGACATTGCTGGCGACGACGCCGACGAAGTGGCCCGCGTAACCAGCGAAGTGGTGCGCCTGGCCAACACCCGCAGCGGCGAGGGCTTTATTGCCATCAGCGCCGATGCGCGCAAGAAGTTCTGGGCCGACCGCAAGAAGACGGCCGCCATCAGCCGCCACACCAACGCCTTCAAGATCAATGAAGACGTGGTGATCCCGCTGCCGCGCATGGCCGAGTACACCGACGGCATCGAGCGCATCAACATCGAGCTGAGCCTGCGCAACAAGCTCAAGCTGTGCGACGCCCTGACTGAGTTTTTTGAGCGTGGCAATCTTCCGCTGGGCAAACAGGATGCGGCCGATGACGTGCCCGCTGCCGAGCTGCTGGAAGAGCGCGTGGCCCAAGCCATTGCCCTGGTGGCGGAAGTGCGTGCCCTGTGGCAAGGCTGGCTCGACAACGTCGAAACCCTGTTCCCCCAGTTGCAAGACCACACCCTGCGCGCCAGCTGGAAGACCCAGCTGCGCACGCCGCTGCAAGGCATCTTCACGGGTGCGGCGTTCAAGCCCATCCTGGACGAGGCCGTGGCTATCCACAAGCGCGTGCTCAAGGGCCGCGTGTGGGTGGCGCTGCACATGCACGCGGGCGACGGGAATGTGCACACCAACATTCCCGTCAACAGCGACGACTACGAGATGCTGCAGACCGCGCACGAGGCGGTGGCCCGCATCATGGTGCTGGCCCGCAGCCTGGACGGCGTGATCTCGGGCGAACACGGCATCGGCATCACCAAGCTGGAGTTTTTGACCGACGCCGAGTTGCAGCCTTTTGCCGACTACAAGCGCAAGGTGGACCCGGAAGGCCGCTTCAACAAGGGCAAGCTGCTACGAAATCAGGAGCTGCCCGCGCTTGCTGGACAAGCGCCAGAGGCCAAAAACGCTTCAAACGCTGCGCTGATGCATGCCGATTTGACCAATGCCTACACGCCCAGCTTTGGGCTGATGGGGCACGAGTCGCTCATCATGCAGCAAAGCGACATTGGCGCCATTGCCGATTCGGTGAAGGACTGCCTGCGCTGCGGCAAGTGCAAGCCCGTGTGTTCCACCCATGTGCCACGCGCCAGCCTGCTGTACAGCCCGCGCAACAAGATTCTGGCCACCTCGCTGCTGGTCGAAGCCTTTCTGTACGAAGAGCAGACGCGCCGTGGTGTGTCCATCAAGCACTGGCAAGAGTTTGAAGACGTGGCAGACCACTGCACGGTGTGCCACAAGTGCTACACGCCTTGCCCGGTCAAGATCGACTTTGGCGATGTGACCATGAACATGCGCAACCTGTTGCGCAAGATGGGCAAGAAGAGCTTCCGCCCCGGCAACAAGATGGCCATGGCCATGCTGAATGCCACCAACCCCGACACCATCAAGCTGCTGCGTTCGGGCATGGTCAACGTGGGCTTCAAGGCCCAGCGCATGGCGGTGGATTTGCTGCGCAAGGTGGGCCGCAAGCAGACGGCCAAGCCTCCAGCCACGGTGGGCACCGCTCCGATCAAGGAGCAGGTGATCCACTTCATCAACAAGAAGCTGCCCGGCGGCCTGCCCAAGAAGACGGCGCGCGCGCTGCTCGATATCGAGGACAAGGACTACGTGCCGATCATCCGCGACCCGCAGACCACCACGGCCGAGACCGAGGCGGTGTTCTACTTCCCCGGCTGCGGCTCCGAGCGCCTGTTCAGCCAGGTGGGCCTGGCCACGCAGGCCATGCTGTGGCACGCGGGCGTGCAGACCGTGCTGCCCCCGGGCTACCTGTGCTGCGGCTACCCGCAGCGCGGCAGCGGCCAGTTCGACAAGGCCGAGAAGATGATCACGGACAACCGGGTGCTCTTCCACCGCGTGGCGAACACGCTGAACTACCTGGACATCAAGACGGTGGTGGTGAGCTGCGGCACCTGCTACGACCAGCTGCAGGGCTACCAGTTCGACAAGATCTTCCCCGGTTGCCGCATCATCGACATCCACGAGTACCTGCTGGAAAAGGGCATCACCCTGCAAGGCAAGGGCGCCTACCTGTACCACGAGCCCTGCCACAACCCGATGAAGCAGCAGGACTCGATGAAGACGGTGAAGGCGCTGGTGGGCGAGCAGGTGCTCAAGAGCGACCGCTGCTGCGGCGAATCCGGCACCCTGGGCGTGACCCGGCCCGATGTGTCCACCCAGGTGCGCTTCCGCAAGGAAGAAGAAATCCGCAAGGGCGAAGCCCTGCTGCGTGCCAGCGGTGCCGTGGGCGAGAAGGAAAACGTCAAGATCCTGACCAGCTGCCCCAGCTGCCTGCAGGGCCTGAACCGCTACCAGGACGACTTGCAAAACGGCCTGCTCGAAGCCGATTACATCGTGATCGAAATGGCCCGCGAGATCCTGGGCGAGAACTGGATGCCCGAATACGTGCACCGTGCCAACCAGGGCGGTATCGAGCGGGTGCTCGTCTGATGGCTGCGGACCGCGCCCCTGCCTGCCCTTTGTGCGCCGAAGACGGTGGTGCGCTGGTGTGGCGCGGCGCGCGGTTGCGCGTGATCCGTGCCAACGAGGCGGGCTTTCCGGCCTTCTACCGGGTGGTGTGGAATGCGCACGTTGCCGAATTTTCTGACCTCTCGGCCGAGGATCGGGTGCACTGCATGGACGCAGTGACCGTGGTGGAGCAGGCCTTGCGCCAGCACCTGGCCCCCACCAAGGTCAATATTGCAGCCCTGGGTAACATGGTGCCGCACCTGCACTGGCATGTGATTGCCCGGTTTGACTGGGACAGCCACTTCCCCGCGCCCGTGTGGGCAGCCGCCCAGCGGCTCAGCCCTGCGGCACAGGAAGGCGCTGTGCGCGACCGGCTGCCAGCGCTGGAGGCTGATCTGCGCACCCATTTACAGGCGGCATTGGTCGCTGGCTGAATGCGCCACGCACAGTCGGAGTAGGGCAGTCGTTTTAAATTTTTGAACAGGTGAACGCATGGCAGGTTTGAAATCGGGCGCACCCGCGCCCACCGCACTGACGGTGCACGAGGCTTCCCGCGTGCTGGAGGTGGCTTTTTCGGACGGCGCTTCTTTCCGCATTCCGTTCGAGCTGATGCGCGTGTACTCGCCGTCTGCCGAAGTGCAGGGCCACGGCCCGGGGCAGGAAGTGCTGCAAACCGGCAAGCGCGACGTCACGCTGGTCAACCTGGAGCCCGTGGGCAACTACGCGGTCAAGCCGACTTTTTCGGATGGGCACGACAGCGGCATCTTCAGCTGGGATTACCTCTACGAGCTGGGTCAGCAGCAGGATGCGTTGTGGAAGCAATACGCCGAGCGCCTGGCCGCAGCGGGGGTGGACCGTGACGCACCGATGGCCGCCAAGGGTGGGCATGCCTGCGGCAGCCATTGATGGCTGGGCCGCGTGCTGGATGACGATGTGCACAATCGGTTGCTATTGAAAAGATAGCTGCCTGCGCTTGTATATCAAGCGCTAGAACCCATTTTTATATCAATTTTGCGACGGATGCCCCAGATGAGCACGGGGTTGTCGCTGTACGGCAGGTGCGAAGGCGCCTAGCATGACCCTATGAGCACCACCCATTTTGGATTCCAGTCGGTAGACGAAAAAGAAAAAGCACAGCGCGTACGCGGCGTGTTTGACTCGGTCGCGTCCAAGTACGACGTGATGAACGACCTGATGTCCGGCGGCCTGCACCGCGCCTGGAAGGCCTACACCGTGATGGTGGCCAACCTGCGCGAAGGCAGCCAGGTGCTGGACATTGCAGGCGGCACGGGCGACCTTTCTCTGGCATTTGCCAAAAAGGTGGGCACCACCGGGCGCGTGGTGCACACCGATATCAACGAAGCCATGCTGCGCACGGGGCGCAACCGGCTCATTGATGCTGGCGTGATCTTGCCCACCCTGGTGTGCGACGCCGAACAGTTGCCTTTTCCCGACGCGCATTTCGATGTGGTGAGCGTGGCGTTTGGTTTGCGCAACATGACGCACAAGGACCGCGCGCTGACCGAAATGTGCCGTGTGCTCAAACCCGGCGGCAAACTGCTGGTGCTGGAATTCTCCAAAGTGGCCAAGCCGCTGGAGAAGGTTTACGACTGGTATTCCTTCAAAATCCTGCCCCAGCTGGGCAAGATGGTGGCGGGCGATGACGCCAGCTACCGCTACCTGGCCGAGTCCATTCGGATGCACCCCGGTCAGGAAGAACTCAAATCCCTCATGCAACAAAGCGGCTTTGGGCATGTGGACTATCACAACATGACTGGCGGAGTAGTGGCTTTGCATGTTGGAATCAAGTGCTGAGAGCAATGATTGCGCTCAACGCTGACGAATGACACAACGGAGATGACATGATGAAACTATGGTCTGTGGTTTTGGTCGCGCTGATGGCGGTGGTCCATGTGGACGCTGAAGCCAAGCGCATGGGTGGCGGTAAATCCGTTGGGCAGCAATCGAGCAACGTCACCCAACGCGAATCTGCCGGTGGTGCTCCTTCGCAAGGTGGCGCCGCCACGAACAGCGCAGCCGCTGCCAAACCGGCAACGCCTGCTGCCGCTCCCGCCGCTGCTGCGCCCAAGCGCCCCTGGGGTGCCATGCTGGGTGGCTTGGCCGCTGGCCTGGGCCTGGCCTGGCTGGCCAGCTCGCTGGGCCTGGGCGCCGAGTTCGCTCAGTTCCTGTTGATTGCTCTGGTGGCCTTGGCCGTGGTGGCGGTCATCGGCATGGTGATGCGCGCTCGCCGCTCTGGCGCCGCCAACCAGTCGGGCGCTTCGCCTTTCGCCTTCCAGGGCGCTGGTGCTTCCAACCCTGCGGCAGCGCAGGCGCCTCACACCTATCGCCCTGAAAACGTCGGCAACGACGCATCGGCCCGTCCTTGGGAGCGCAGCAGCATGGCGTTTGACGCTTCGCGCCAAGCCCAGGGTTCGGGCGTGGTGATCGGTTCTGGCCTGGCAGGCTCGCAAAACTGGGGCATTCCAGCAGGCTTCGACGCCGAGGGCTTCGTGTCTGCCGCCAAGCGCAACTTCGTGACCTTGCAGGCCGCCTGGGATCGCTCGGACATCGCCACGCTGCGTTCCATGATGACCGACGGCATGCTCGAAGAAATCCGTGCACAGCTGGCCGAACGGGAGTCCCAACGGGGCGCTGAGCCCAACCACACCGACGTGGTGATGATCGAGGCGCAGCTGCTGGGCATTGAAGAAATGGACGATCGCTACATGGCCAGCGTGGAGTTCTCCGGCATGATCCGCGAAGAACTGTCTGCAGGCCCCAGCCCCTTCCGCGAAGTGTGGAACATGACCAAGAGCAAGTCGGGTAACAGCGGCTGGCTGGTGGCAGGCGTGCAAACCTTGCAGTAAATACCGAAGGGCTTTCCCAGTTCAGGGAATAATCGGGGACTATGGCAACACAGTCCCCTTTTTCATTTCTGGACAGCATTTTTGATCGCGTCACCTCTGGGCCGCAGCCGCCTCAATGGCTTGTCCATGAAGTGCACCAGCGCGCCGTGCTGTTCATCAACCATGTCTTGATGCAAGAGCCCGAGGCCATGGAGCGCATGCGCCGCCAAAAAGGCCGCGTTGCCCTGGTGCAATGGCGCGCCTATTCGATGGCGCTGCTGGTGACTCCTGCGGGCCTGTTCAACGTGGCGCCCGAAGGCGTTTCGCCCGACTTGCGCCTGGAGGTGACCGAGCTGTCGCCCCTGGCCCTGGCGCAGAGTGCCTTGCGTGGTGACAAGCCCGCCATTCGCATCGAGGGCGATGTGCAGTTGGCGGCAGAGATCAACTGGCTGGTAGACCATGTCCGCTGGGATGTGGAAGAAGATCTGGCCCGCTTGATGGGTGATGCACCTGCGCACCAGGTGGCCCAGGTGGCCCGCCGCGCAGCGCAGGCCCTGCGGCAGTTTGTGGGCGCGCGCATGCCCTCCGGCAGCGTGGTTCCTGCGCCTGTGACCAGCACGGACCGGACGGCGGCATGAAGCGCTTTTTGCGCGGCTGCACCATTCTGTGGGTGGTGTTCCGATACGGGCTGGATGCCCTGGTGCTGGACAGCTTTCAAAAGCCCTGGCTGCGCACGTTCTCTCGCATCCTGTCCGTCGGGCGCAATCTGGACGCCCCGCGGGGCCAACGCTTGCGCGAGGCGCTGGAGCAGTTGGGCCCGATCTTCGTGAAGTTTGGCCAGGTGCTGTCCACGCGCCGCGACCTGTTGCCGCCCGACATCGCCAACGAACTGGCGCTGCTGCAAGACCGCGTACCGCCTTTTGACCCCGGTGTGGCCATTGCCACCATCGAGCGTGCCTTTCAGAAACCGGTGGATTCGGTATTTCTGTCTTTTGAACGCACGCCGGTCGCCAGTGCATCCATTGCCCAGGTGCACTTCGCCACCCTGCTCGACAGGGACGGTGTGGAGCGTGAAGTCGCAGTGAAGGTCTTGCGGCCGGGCATGCTGCCCGTGATTGAAAAAGACCTGAGCCTCATGCGCATGATGGCCGGTTGGGTGGAGAGCCTGTCGGCCGACGGCAAGCGTCTCAAGCCCCGTGAGGTGGTGGCCGAGTTTGACAATTACCTGCACGATGAACTGGACCTGATCCGCGAAGCATCGAATGCTGCGCAGCTGCGCCGCAACATGGATGGCCTCGATCTGGTGCTCATTCCCGAGATTTTTTGGGACTTTTGCCGCCCCGAGGTGATGGTCATGCAGCGCATGACTGGCGTGCCGATCAGCCAGGTCGAGCGCCTGAAGGATGCTGGCGTAGACATCCCCAAGCTGGCCCGTGATGGCGTCACCATATTCTTCACCCAGGTGTTCCGCGATGGTTTTTTCCATGCCGATATGCACCCGGGCAACATCCAGGTCAGCCTGGAGCCTGAAACCTTCGGGCGCTATATCTCGCTGGACTTCGGTATCGTGGGCACCCTCACCGAGTCTGACAAAGAGTATCTGGCTCAGAACTTCGTGGCGTTTTTCCGCCGCGATTACAAGCGGGTGGCTGAGCTGCATATCGAAAGCGGCTGGGTGCCGCCTGAAACCCGCGTCAACGACCTGGAGTCGGCCATCCGTGCGGTGTGCGAGCCGTACTTTGATCGTCCGCTCAAAGAAATCTCTCTGGGCATGGTGCTGATGCGCCTATTCCAGACCTCCAGGCGCTTCAATGTCGAGATCCAGCCGCAGCTCGTGCTGCTGCAAAAAACCCTGCTCAACATCGAAGGCCTGGGCCGCGAGCTGGACCCGGACCTGGACCTGTGGAGCACGGCCAAGCCCTTCCTCGAAAAATGGATGCTGGAGCAGATGGGCCCGCAGCGCTTTTGGCGTGAGTTGCGCGCCGAGGCGCCACATTACGCCAAGCTGCTGCCAGAGCTGCCACGCCTGCTCTATGACGCTCTGCGTCAGCGGCCTGCGGACCAGCAACATCTGATCAAGGACCTGCTGGAAACCCAGAAGCGCACCAATCGGTTGCTGCAGTCCATCCTTTACGGCGGTGCTGGGTTTGTGCTGGGCTTGCTGGCCATGCAGCTATTCATACGGATCCGGGTTTTCTGAGGCGCGAAACTTGCCCTCATAATCCGCACCGACTTTCGTCACACATTTGAAAAGGGGGTTGTGCCCCTTGGTTTCCCTGGTGCAGTAGCGCGGCTCGCTGCGCGCCCTGTTTTTTCACAACCCCCTTGGAGCTCCGGAGCGGCCCATGCTGTTGTCATTCATTGTTCTGTATCTGCTGGTCTCGATTGGTGTGGGGCTTTACGCCGCAACCCGCGTGCACAACACGGCGGACTATGCAGTGGCTGGGCGCAGTCTGCCCCTGGCCGTGGTGATTGCCACCACGTTTGCGACCTGGTTCGGCTCAGAGACGGTGCTTGGGGTCTCTGCCCGCTTCATTGATGGAAATCTCGGCGCCGTGGTCGAGGACCCCTTCGGGGCGTCGATGTGCCTGGTGCTGGTGGGCCTTTTCTTTGCCTACAAGCTCTACCAGAAGAACCTTATCACGCTGGGCGATTACTACCGCCAGCGCTATGGGCGGGTGATTGAAGTGTCCTGCTCGGCCATCATCATGTTCAGCTACCTGGGTTGGGTGGCTGCCCAGATCACAGCCCTGGGCCTGGTGTTCAATTTGCTCACCCAAGGGGCTGTATCGGTCACCATGGGCATGGTCATTGGCACGCTGGTGGTGCTGATTTACACCTTGTACGGCGGCATGTGGTCTGTGGCCATGACCGATTTCGTGCAGATGATCGTGATTGGCGTGGGCTTGCTGGCGATTGCCTGGTTTGCTGCCGACCTGGCAGGTGGTGCAGGCAAGGTGGTGGAATACGCGGCACGTGAGGGCAAGTTCCAGTTCTTCCCCAGTGGCGGAGTCAAAGAATGGACGTTCTTTATCGCTGCCGCTATCACGATGATGCTGGGCTCTATTCCCCAGCAGGACGTGTTTCAGCGCGTAATGTCTTCCAACAGCCCTGCCACAGCGCGCAAGGGCCCCGTCATCGGCGGTGTGCTGTACCTGCTGTTTGCCTTCATTCCCATGTTTGTCGTGACGGCCGCCGTGCTGGTGATGCCTGAAACCGCTCAGACCTTGCTCAAGGAAGACCCGCAGAAAGTGCTCCCGACCCTGGTGATGGAGCACATGCCGATCATGTTGCAGGTGGCTTTTTTTGGTGCGCTGCTCTCGGCCATCATGTCCACAGCTTCTGCCACTTTGCTGGCGCCTTCCACGACGTTTGTCGAGAATATCCTGCACAACCTGCGCCCTGGCATGACAGACCAGCAGACCCTCAAGGCCATGCGGATCTCTGTGCTGGTGTTCACGGCCTGCGTGCTGACCTACGCCATCACCATGCAGGGCACCTCGATCTATGAACTGGTGTCTGGCGCCTACCAGGTGCCGTTGGTGGGGGCGTTCGTGCCTCTGGTGTTTGGCTTGTACTGGAAGCGTGCCACCACCCAGGGCGCATTGCTCGCGGTGACCATGGGCTTGGGGGTCTGGTTGCTGTTTGTGGCCAGCCCTATGCTCTCGGAGGCCTTCCCGCAGCAACTCGCTGGGGTTCTGGCTGCACTGGTGGGTATGCTGGGCGGCTCGCTGGCGCCGCAGTGGATTGACGATCACAAGGGCCACGTTACCCACTACGAAGGCAGCGCCCGTTAACTACCTCGCCTCTGCGCCCATGGCGCAGGGGTTGATAGGTGGATGGGCCGCCTATAATTGAGGGTTTTGCACTTTCCCTCAACACACTGACATGCCTATTTACGCCTACAAATGCGGCACCTGCGGCCATGCCAAGGATGTGCTGCAAAAAATCTCCGACGCCCCGCTCACCACATGCCCCGCCTGCGGTGCAGAGGCTTTCTCCAAGCAGGTGACTGCAGCGGGCTTCCAGCTCAAGGGTTCCGGCTGGTACGTCACTGATTTCCGTGGCGGCAGCGGGGGTAGCTCCGCTCCAGCCACCGAAGCCAAGTCTGAATCTGCTGCGCCTGCCGCTGCACCGGCTGCGGCCCCCGCGCCAGCAGCCCCCAGCAGCACGCCATCGTCTTCTTCTACCTGACAGGCTGTAATGTCCGCTTTGCGCAAATGGCTGTTCACGGGTTTGCTGGTCATCGTGCCCGGCGTCATCACCGCCTGGGTGTTGAACTGGATTGTCAGCACGCTGGACCAGACCTTGCAGATCCTGCCAGGCGCATGGCACCCCGACAAGTTGCTGGGTATCCATATCCCCGGCTTCGGGGTGCTTCTCACCCTGCTCATCTTGCTGGTGGTGGGCGCCGTGGCCAGCAATTTTGCGGGTCGCAAATTGGTGCAGTGGGGCGACGCCCTGGTGCACCGCATCCCTGTGGTGCGCTCCATTTACTCCAGCGTCAAGCAGGTTTCCGATACCTTGTTTTCTGAAAGCGGCAACGCTTTCCGTACGGCGGTGCTGGTGCAGTGGCCGCGTGAGGGGGTCTGGACGGTGGCGTTCGTCACCGGGGCCCCGAACGGCGAAATTGCCGCGTACCTGCGTGACGAGTTTGTGAGCGTGTACGTGCCGACGACGCCCAACCCCACGGGCGGGTATTTTGTGATGGTGCGCAAAAGCGATTGCGTCGAGCTAGACATGAGCGTGGACGCGGCGCTGAAGTACATCGTCTCGATGGGGGTGGTGGCTCCTGCCGACCCGACCCAGTTACCTCTCAAGTAATTTTCTTTTCATTCATTGCGCCACAGTGGCGCCGGAAGTAATGCCATGGCCATGCGCTCTCACTATTGCGGTCTTGTGACCGAAGCCCTGATGGGCCAAACCGTGACCCTGTCGGGTTGGGTGAATCGTCGCCGTGACCACGGCGGTGTGATCTTCATCGACCTGCGTGACCGCGAAGGCTACGTGCAGGTGGTGTGCGACCCAGATCGCGCCGAGATGTTCAAGACCGCCGAAGGCGTGCGTAACGAGTTCTGTGTGCAGGTCAAGGGCCTGGTGCGTGCCCGCCCTGAGGGCACTACCAACGACAGCCTCAAGAGCGGCAAGATCGAAGTGCTGTGCCACGAGCTGAATGTGCTCAACCCCTCGGTCACGCCTCCCTTTCAGATGGATGACGACAACCTGTCGGAAACCACACGCCTGACCCATCGCGTGATGGACCTGCGCCGCCCCCACATGCAGCGCAACATGATGCTGCGCTACAAGACGGCCATCCAGGTGCGCAACTTCCTGGACAAGGAAGGCTTCATCGACATCGAAACCCCCATGCTGGGCAAGAGCACGCCCGAAGGCGCGCGTGACTACCTCGTGCCCAGCCGTGTGCACGACGGCCAGTTCTTCGCGCTGCCCCAGTCGCCCCAGCTCTACAAGCAGATGCTGATGGTGGCCGGCTACGACCGTTACTACCAGATCACCAAGTGCTTCCGCGACGAAGACCTGCGCGCTGACCGCCAGCCCGAGTTCACGCAGATCGACTGCGAAACCTCGTTCCTGGACGAAGAAGAAATCCGCGCCATCTTCCAGCGCATGATCACTGAGGTGTTCCAGACCCAACTGGGTGTGGACCTGGGTGAATTCCCGATCATGACGTATCAGGAAGCTGCTCACCGTTTTGGCTCCGACAAGCCTGACCTGCGCGTGAAGCTCGAATTCACCGAGCTGACCGACGTGATGAAGGACGTGGACTTCAAGGTGTTCTCTGGCGCCGCGAACATGAAGGGTGGCCGCGTGGTGGCCCTGCGCGTGCCCGGTGGCTCTGCCGAAAACGGCGGCATCAGCCGTGGCGAGATCGATGCCTACACCGAGTTCGTCAAGATCTACGGTGCCAAGGGTCTGGCTTACATCCGTGTCAATGAACTGGCCAAGGGTCGTGACGGCCTGCAGTCGCCCATCGTCAAGAACATTCACGACGCTGCGCTGGCTGAAGTGCTCAAGCGCTCTGGCGCGCAGGATGGCGACCTGCTGTTCTTCGGTGCCGACAAGGAAAAGATCGTCAACGACGCCATCGGTGCACTGCGCATCAAGATCGGCCACAGCGAATTCGGCAAGAAGAACGGTCTCTTCGAGAACCGTTGGGCTCCCTTGTGGGTGGTGGACTTCCCCATGTTCGAGCACGACGAGGAAGAAGACCGCTGGACGGCTGTGCACCATCCCTTCACCAGCCCCAAGGATGGTCACGAAGACCTCATGGACACCGATCCTGGCAAGTGCCTTGCCAAGGCCTACGACATGGTGCTCAACGGCTGGGAGTTGGGCGGCGGCTCGGTGCGTATCCACCGTGCTGATGTGCAAAGCAAGGTGTTCACAGCACTCAAGATCACGCCTGAAGACGCGCAGGCCAAGTTCGGCTACCTGCTCGACGCCCTGCAGTACGGCGCGCCTCCGCACGGTGGTTTGGCCTTTGGCTTGGACCGCCTCATCACGCTGATGACAGGTGCCGAGTCGATCCGCGACGTGATCGCCTTCCCCAAGACCCAGCGTGCCCAGGACCTGTTGACCCAGGCTCCCTCGCCAGTGGACGAGAAGCAACTGCGCGAGCTGCACATTCGTTTGCGCAACCCAGACGCTGTCAAAGCCAACTGATCGGGCGCAAAGCACCCCTGTTGCATGAGGTAGCAAGAGCCAAAGCGGCACGGACTTCAGGTCTGGGCCGCTTTTTTGTTGGAGCGTTCAAAAGAATACAGGGAGTAAAAAATGAAGAATTCTGTGTATGGCACACCCCCAAGGCTGAGTGCAGTGACTTTGCTGGTGGCGGCCTTGGTGGTAGCGGGTTGCGGTGAGAAAAAGACCGAGTTGGGTGAGGGCGGCTCGGTCGTCTCAGGTTCTGCCGGCCCTGCAGGCGCGCAAGGTGCCGACAAATCCCTCACCCGATGTGACGCGCCGGTGGCCACGCTGGCGCTGGCAGAGAACCCGAACGGCTACAGCGTCTCCAGCGCCTACCACCTGCCGGCGTCTCCTGTGCCGCTGATTCGACTGATAGCCCAGCAAAGCGGTTGCTTTCGGGTGGTAGACCGGTCTGCCGGGTTGCGTGCCACCGTCCGAGAGCAAGAACTCAAGGAGGCCGGGGTGCTGCGGCAAAAATCTACGGTGGCCAAAGGGCAGGGTTATGAGGCGCAGTACACCCTGGTGCCCAGCCTCACCTTCAGCGAACAAGATGCCGGGCGCAGCATTGCGGGGGTGATTGCGATGATTCCTGTACTGCGTGACATTGCGGGGCTGATTGGCTTGGCGGAGCAGGTCAAGCTCAAGGAGGCGCAAACCGCGCTGCTGTTGACCGACAACGAAACCACCGAGCAGGTGGCGGCCGCTACTGGCTCGGCGCGCACCACCGACCTGGGCGCTGCTGGCGCATTGTTTGGGCGCCTGGGAGGTGGAGCGGGTGCGGGCTGGAGCAATACCAACGAGGGTAAAGTGATTGCGGCGGCATTTCTCGATTCCCACAACAAGCTGGTAGCCCAGGTGCGCATGTTGCAGGCGAAGGAGCTTCCACCACCCGTGGCCACTCAAGGTCGGCCCTGAGGCGGGGCCTGCCTCTTTCTTCACGTTGGAACGACGGCGCCGCTACACATGGTTCACAAGCCTTACAAGATTCCGGAGTCGGTGCTGGTGGTCATCCACACGCCCGCGCTGGAGGTGTTGTTGATCCAGCGTGCGGACACGGCGCAGGGGGTGGAGCATTGGCAATCGGTCACGGGCAGCAAAGACCACTGGGATGAGCCGTGGGAGGCGACAGCTGCCCGTGAGGTGCAGGAAGAAACCGGGATTGATGTGCAGGCTCCCGGTTGCAGGCTCACGGATTGGGGGCTGGAGAACCATTACGACATCTGGCCCCAGTGGCGCCACCGCTATGCGCCTGACGTGTCGCGCAACCGCGAGCGGGTGTTTGGCTTGTGCGTTCCTGCTGCGGTGCCTGTGGTGCTCAATCCACGCGAACACGTGCGCTTTCAGTGGCTGCCGTGGCTCGATGCTGCCGACCTGTGTTTTTCTGCCTCCAATGCCGAAGCCTGCCTATGGTTGCCGCGTTTGTCGGTGGTGGATGGAGGCTAACTGCTCTGGCTACACACCAGCGATTCCTGGGGGGAACCGCTGTGTCAGTTGGGGCGCAGACGAAGTTTGTCGAGGGGATCGGCCGGGTCGGGTGGCGGCTGTTCGCTGTCTGCGTCCGAGGTCTGCACTGTGCCTGCGCGCTCGGCGCGCAAACGTTGCTGGGCTGCGATGTCGCTGTCGGCAGAGCGGGCGCGGGTTCGAATGACAACACCACCAGGGTGCCGCTCACTGTCTTGCCCCAGGACGGCTTTGGTGGGTGCTACGCCGCAGCGTTCACGCAGTGCGTCAATTTCCTGCTGAAGGGTTTCTGGTTCTTCAATGCGGTCGCGGTGGCGCAGCAGCACTTGCTGTGACAAGTCCACCAGTTTCGTGTTCAGCGTTTGTGCGCCATGGCGGAGCAAGCTGCGCACGGCGCCGGTTGCGTCGCCCGAGAGGCTGCGCGCCATGGCTTTTTCGGCCGTTCGGTTGATTTCCAGCAGGCATTCCCGGATGGACTCCGAGTACGGCGGGAAGATGTTGCACGCGTTGGCCATCAGCTCACACAGCCCGCGCGTGTTGGCATAGCGCATGCCCAGCGACCTGATCCATACCGCGCCTTCGCTCAAATCAATCGACGTGGTGGCCA
The DNA here is from genome assembly GCF_016406015.1 of Acidovorax sp. IB03. Lineage (NCBI taxonomy): Bacteria > Pseudomonadati > Pseudomonadota > Betaproteobacteria > Burkholderiales > Comamonadaceae > Acidovorax > Acidovorax sp. IB03. Next base: position 52,938 of record NZ_JAEFCH010000017.1, read on the forward strand.
GCACGGCCAGCAGGCTGCCCAGGTTGCACGCCGCCTCAAAATCAAAGCTGCTGGCATTGATTTCGTTGGCCATGGTTTTGACCGCTTCCACCGCCTGTGAAAACTGGCGCTGCTGGATGAGCTGCAGCGTACGCGATACCTCCACAAAGCGCAGGATGCGTGGGCTGTCGGTGTTTTCGTGGCGCTCCAGCAGCCGCGCAAAGTCGGCCATGCAGCGCTCAATGCCCTTGCGATCGTTATCGGCAAAGTACGCGAAAGTGAGCAGCACCAGCGACTGGCAGTCAAACAGCTTGGAGTCCAGCCCCAGCATCGCGGCGCGCGACAAGACACGGGTGGCGGTGGCCCGCTCTCCCATGTAATACGACATCATCCCCAGCTTTTGCAGGCGCACAACGGAGTCGGGCGTGAGTTCGCTGGCGGTGCGGTAAGTCTCGATGGCTTCCGCGAACTGCCCCAGCTCCACCTGCGCGCGGCCCAGCACATCGTAGGCGTCGGCAAACGAGGCGTCTTCACCCAGCAGGCCCTGCAGGGTGGTGATGGCCCGCGCCGCCTGGCCTGACTCGATCTGCGCGCGTGCCACGCCCAGCTTGGCCCAGGGCAGGGCGCGTGCGGCAATCACGGCTTCAAACAGCGTGCGGGCCTGCGCGTGGCGGCCCAGCCGCAGCAGCAGTTCGGTGCCAATGCGTGCGGCGTAAAGCCAATAGGGCTGGCGTGCTTCAAAGCGCTCGGTGCACAGGGCTGCGGCCGTTTCAAAGTCTTCCTGCTCAATGGCATCGAAGATCGGCTTGAGGTGGACTTTGCGCAGCCTGGCCAGGCTCAGCCGCTCGAACAGCGTGCTGGGGGTGAAGGGTTTGAGCAAATAGCCGTCCAGCGCCGACTCGGCGGCTTCCGCCACTGCGGCATACGAGGCCTCGGCGGTGACCATGAAAAACACGGTGGAAAAGGGCAGCAGCTGCGCACGGCGCAGGTCGTCCAGCAGGGTTTGGCCAGAGTGGTTGGACTCGGTGAAATACTGTTCACACAGCACATAGTCGAACACCGTGTGCTCCAGCCGGTTGCGGGCGTCGCGCACCCGGCTGCACTGAACCACCTTGGTCACCCCGTATTCACGCAGTTGGGCCACCAAAATGCTGCGTGAGGTGGCGTTGCTGTCAATGACCAACGCCTGGACTTCTTGTGGTTCCGAATCTTTGCCTGTGGCCATTGACGGCTGCGGTGTCCTGTAGGCACACGAATGTGGGGTGAATTCGCGCTAGTGTAGGCCCATTGGGGCCCTGCAGCGGATGCGGGAAAGCCCGTTGTCCCGGGTTGCGACACAATCGGTGGCATGGAGCACACCGATATTTTGCGCGTCGCCACATACAACATCCACAAGGGTGTGCAGGGCCTGGGCCCTGCGCGCAGGCTGGAGATCCATAACCTGGGCCTCGCCGTGGAGCAGCTGGACGCTGACCTGGTCTGCCTGCAAGAGGTGCGCAAGCTGCACCGGCGCGAACAGCGCTACTTTCACCATTGGCCAGAGCTGCCCCAGGCCGACTTTCTGGCCCCGGAGGGCTACGAAGCCGTCTACCGCACCAATGCCATCACCAAGCATGGTGAACATGGCAATGCGTTGCTGACCCGTTGGCCGGTGGTGGGGCACCAGCACGAAGACATCTCGGACCACCGTTTCGAGCAGCGCGGCCTGCTGCATGTGCAGGTGCAGATACAAAGCCGCCTGGTGCACGCCATCGTGGTGCATCTGGGCTTGATCCCGGGCAGCCGTGTGCGGCAGGTGCAGCGCCTGCAGCAATTCATCGAGCGCGAGGTGCCCCCGGGCGAGCCCGTGGTGGTGGCCGGAGATTTCAACGACTGGGGCCCCCAGCTCAAGCGCATTCTGGGGGGCTATGGGCTGGTGGAATTTGAGGCGCCCAGGGCCTACACCTACCCGGCCCGGCTGCCTCTTGCGCAGCTGGACCATGTGTACGCGCGGGGCCTCACGCCTGTGAGCCTGCATGTGCCCCGCGGGCGCATCTGGTGGCGCATGTCCGATCATTTGCCGCTGATTGCCGAATTCCGGCTCTGATGTGTGCGCGTTGATCCCCTGGGGTGATTTGTACGGCCATGAGTCCCACGCCTGAGTTTGCGCACGACCACGATGTGCGCCTGTACCAGGGCGCACAAGAGCTGTTCCCGGCGCTGGTCGAGGCCATGGATGCAGCCCTGTCTGACATTCAGTTTGAAACCTACATCTTCGACTTCACTGGCGCGGGCAGCAGCGTGGGCGAAGCGCTGGCCCGTGCGGCGCAGCGCGGCGTGCGCACGCATCTGGTGGTGGACGGTGTAGGCACCGGCCGCCTGCCTGCCCCCTGGGCTGCCCGCCTCACTGCGGCCGGTGTGCAGTGGCGGGTGTATTCCCCCCTGGGCCGACTGGGCCTGCTGCTGCCCAGCCGCTGGCGGCGCCTGCACCGCAAGCTGTGCGTGGTGGACGGGCGGGTGCTGTTTTGTGGCGGCATCAACGTGCTGGACGATTTTCACGACCCCAACCACGGCGCGCTGGACGCCCCCCGCTTTGACTTTGCGGTGCGTGCCACCGGCAGCCTGGTGGTGCAGGCCAGCGATGCCATGGAGCAACTGTGGTGGCGCATGCAAGCCGTGCGCGATGTGCGCAAGCGCCGCCTGCCCGAAGCCCTGCAGGCGCTGCGCACCGCCAGCGCCCAGCGCCATGCCGAGCAGCAAATTGGGCAGCCGCGCGGCAGCGGTGCGCAGGTGCGCGCCGCCCTTGTGCTGCGCGACAACGTTCGCAACCGCGCCCGCATTGAAAAAACCTACCTGCGTGCCATTGGCTCTGCGCGGCACGAGGTCATCATCGCCAACGCCTACTTCGTGCCGGGCCGCAAGCTGCGCAAGGCCTTGCTGATGGCGGCCCGCCGGGGCGTGCGCGTGCGCCTGCTGCTGCAGGGGCGTTATGAATACTTCATGCAGTACCACGCAGCGCGCCCGGTGTATGGGCCGCTGCTGGAGGCGGGGGTGGAGATCCACGAATACGCGCCGAGCTTTTTGCACGCCAAGGTGGCGGTGGTGGATGCGATGGGCGATCGGCCCTGGGCCACGGTGGGCTCGTCCAACCTGGACCCCCTGAGCCTGCTGCTGGCCCGCGAAGCCAACGTGGTGGTGGAAGACACGGCCTTTGCCCGCGACCTGCGCCAGCGCCTGGTGCACGCCATGCAGCACGCCGGCCGCCGCATGGACCCCGCCCGCTACGCCGGTCGCCCCCTGCGCCAGCGCGTGCTCGACCGGCTGGCCTTTGGCCTGATGCGGCTGGCTTTATGGATCACCGGCAACCGATATTGAGCAGCTCAAAAATCTGAATGCTATTGATTTGATAGCTGCTTGCGCTTGCTGGTAAAGCGCTGGAGGCCTAAAACCCTTGCAACGCCTGCCCATCCGTTCGCTGTTACGATCTGCCCATGTCCAGTCAACCCGCCGCCGTTATGACGACCACCTTGCCGGATGAAGAAGGCACCCCCGTTTCCGTAAAGATCCGCGAGCGGATCAACGCCGCACGAAAACGCTTCAACGCCAACGACAACATCGCTGAATTCATCGAGCCCGGCGAGCTGGAAAAGCTGCTGGACGAGGTGGAAGAGAAGATGCAGGGCGTGCTCGACAGCATGGTGATCGACACCGCTGGCGACCACAACACCAACAACACCGCGCGCCGCGTGGCCAAGATGTACCTCAACGAGGTGTTCCGCGGCCGCTACGTGGCGCAGCCGCCCATCACCGAATTTCCGAACGCCGAGCACCTCAACGAGCTGATGATCGTCGGCCCGCTCACCGTGCGCAGCGCCTGCAGCCACCACTTCTGCCCCGTGATCGGCAAGATCTGGATCGGCGTGATGCCCAACGAGCACACGAACGTGATCGGCCTGTCCAAGTACGCCCGCCTGGTGGACTGGATCATGGGCCGCCCGCAGATCCAGGAAGAAGCCGTGGTGCAACTGGCCGACCTCATCATGGAAAAGACCCAGCCCGATGGCCTGGCCATCGTGATGGAGGCCAGCCACTTCTGCATGTCCTGGCGCGGTGTGCGCGACATGGACAGCAAGATGATCAACTCGGTCATGCGTGGCGTGTTCCTCAAGGGCAGCGCCCTGCGCCGCGAATTCCTCTCCCTCATCCCTGGAAAGAACTGAACATGTTGGTACGCCTGCTTTACGCCAGCCGCGCGGTGGACACCTCGGCCCAGGCCATCGAAGCCATCCTCACGCAGTCTCGCCAGCACAACCCCGGCTCGGGCATCACCGGCGTGCTCTGCTATGGCGGCGGCGTGTTCCTGCAAGCCATTGAAGGCGGCCGCTCTGCGGTGAGCGAGCTGTACGGCCACATCCAGCGCGACCCACGCCACAAGAATGTGGAGCTGCTGCACTACGAAGAAATTGCCGAGCGCCGTTTTGGCGGCTGGACCATGGGGCAGGTCAATCTCTCCAAGATCAACCACTCCATCCTGCTCAAATACTCTGAAAAGCCCGAGCTGGACCCGTACACCGTGTCGGGCAAGGTGTCGTTTGCGTTGCTCGAAGAGCTGATGGCCACGGCCTCCATCATCGGAAGGGCCTGAAAAGCGGGGCGCTTTGCTACTGCGCGGCCTGATCCCGGGCCTGCGGTACTCGCCGCACGGGAGTGCGGCTGCGTTCCTCAACCCGGGCTGAGGCCGCTCGCTACGCAAATCGCCCCACTTTTCGTCACTGCTTCACAGATATAGCTCCAGCCGCAGCCCACAGGCGCTGCGGCTTTTTGCATTCAAGCTGCGCTTTTTTCCACCCGTGAGTCTCAACGCTTTCGCTCTCATCATCCTCGCCGGGCTCATCCATGCCTGCTGGAACATTGCTGCCAAAAAGGCGGGGGGCGACTCGCGGTTTGCGTTTTTCACCTCGGTGCTCATGATGTTCTTCTGGGCACCGCTGGGCTGGTGGCTGGGGCGCGATGCCGTGCCGCTGTGGGGCGCGGTGGAGTGGGGCTTTGTGGTGGCCAGTGGCGTGCTGCATGTGGTGTATTACGTCATCCTGTTGCGCGGCTACCGCAAGGCAGACCTCACGGTGGTCTACCCGCTGGCGCGGGGCTCGGGGCCGCTGTTGTCGTCGCTGGTGGCCATCACGCTGCTGGGGGAGCAGATTTCAGCGCTGGGGGCTTTGGGCATTGCCGGCGTGGTGGGCGGGGTGTTTCTGATTGCCGGTGGCCCTGGGCTGCTGCGCGCGGCGCACGACCCTGCCGCGCTGCTGCGTGGCTACCGCAAGGCAGACCTGACGGTGGTGTACCCGCTGGCGCGGGGCTCGGGGCCGCTGTTGTCGTCGCTGGTGGCCATCACGCTGCTGGGGGAGCAGATTTCAGCGCTGGGGGCTTTGGGCATTGCCGGCGTGGTGGGCGGGGTGTTTCTGATTGCCGGTGGCCCTGGGCTGCTGCGCGCGGCGCACGACCCTGCCGCGCGCCAGCGCGTCCACAAAGGCATCGCCTACGGGCTGCTCACCGGGGCTTTCATCGCCAGCTACACGGTGGTGGATGGCTATGCCGTCAAGGTGCTGCTGATGTCGCCCATCCTCATCGACTACATGGGCAACTTCGTGCGCGTGGGCCTGCTGGCCCCCGTGGTGCTGCGCGACTTGCCCACGGCCCGCACGCTGTGGCTGGCGCAGTGGCGCTTTGCTTTGCTGGTGGCTGTGGTCAGCCCGGTGGCCTATGTGCTGGTGCTGTATGCCATGCAGCAGGCACCCCTGTCGCACGTGGCCCCGGCGCGTGAGGTGTCCATGCTGTTTGCCGCGCTAATCGGCGGGCACTTGCTGGGCGAGGGCGACCGGCTGGCGCGCGTGTGCGGGGCAGTGTGCATTGCCGCGGGCGTCACGGCGCTGGCTTTGGGATGACAAGATGCACCCCCTGAGTCGCTTCGCGCCTTCCCCCTCTCTCATCTCGCTGCGCGAGCTGGGTGGGGAACAACCCCAGCGGGGCGGGGCGGCCCTTCCGCGGGGGCGCTGGCGTTTGTCGTGCCAGTAGCGTAGGTTGCGCCCCGTAGGTAGTTCAGAGTCTGAAAGGAATAGGCATGTTAGTCGGCTGCGATTTCTCCAGCAGCCCCAGCCGCCGCAAACCCATCGTGCTGGCACTGGGCCGCCGCGATGGTGCGCGCGTGCAATTGCAGGGGTTGGAGCGCATCGAGACCTTGCCTGCTTTGGCCCAGTGGCTGGCCCAGCCCCAGCCCTGGGTGGGCGGGTTTGACTTGCCCTTTGGCCTGCCGCGCGAACTGGTCACTACGCTGGGCTGGCCCACCGATTGGCGTGCTTGCATGCAGCACTACCGCAGCCTCACGCGCGAGCAGATCCGCGAGGCCTTTGCAGGGTTTTGCGATGCCCGCCCCGTGGGCGGCAAGTTTGCCCACCGCGCTACAGACGGCCCCGCGGGTTCCAGCCCCTCGATGAAATGGGTGAACCCGCCCGTGGCCTACATGCTGCACGCCGGCCTTCCGCTGTTGCTGGATGCCGGCGTTTACCTGCCGGGCCTGATGCCGCCCGGCACAGGCGATGCACAACGTGTGGCGCTGGAGGCCTACCCCGGCCTGCTGGCGCGCGAGGTGCTGCGGCGGCGCAGCTACAAAAGCGATGACCGCGCCAAGCAGACGCCCGACCGTCTCATCGCCCGCAAGGACCTGGTGAACGCGCTGGAACTGGGCCAGACCCGGCTTGGCCTGCGCCTCAAACTCAGCCATGCCCAGCGTGATGCGCTGGTTCAGGACGCCAGCGGCGACAGCCTGGACGCCGTGCTGTGCCTGCTGCAAGCCGCGTGGGCACAGCAGCAGCACGATCAAGGCGATGCTTTGTACGGCCTGCCACCGGGGCTGGACACGCTGGAAGGCTGGATCGTGACCGCGCCCTGGGGCGCATCCGACGCATGAAGCCCATCAAACCCCTGGGCTACAACCTGGCTCATCCTGCGAGCCATCGCAGACGCTCGTCTGTTGCCTGGCTGGTGCTGACCGCGTGGTTGCTGTGGCTGGCGCTACCCTTGCACGCCGCCCCAGCGCCTTGGTATTACTGGCGCAGCAAGGTCGATGGGGCACGGGTGTGCGCCCAGACCTCGCCCGGCCCCGGCTGGGAGCGCGACAGCCCGCCTTACGAGGGGCCTGGCTGCCAGCCCCGCACCAAGGTCATCGTGGTGCGCATGCGCTGAGAGCGCCTGACACAACCCCCCTCGCGTTGTCGTCCCGTCTTGTCGCACTACGCGTACTGCCTGCGACGGAACACTTGGCCAGGGCCAGCTTCGCTGGGGCGTGTTAGTCGCTCAACCCCTCCGCCGCCTCCCGCGTTGGCCCGTAGCCGCATGGCACCGCACACCCGGCACAATGGGTGTCTGTTTGTGTCACGTGCTTTTGCCAACTTGTCGCCATGCCTTCTGCCGATACCCTGATTGCCTTTTTGGGCGTGTCCATCCTGCTGGGCCTCACCCCCGGGTCCGACAACATTTTTGTGCTGCTGCAGTCGGCCCAGCGTGGCTGGCGCGCCGGCATGGCCGTGGTGGTGGGTCTGTGCTGCGGGCTGGTGGTGCACACGGGTGCGGTGGCGCTGGGCCTGGCAGCGGTGTTTGCGGCGTCGGCCGTGGCGTTCACTGTGCTCAAGCTGCTGGGCGCGGCCTACCTGGCGTACCTGGCGTGGCAGGCCCTGCGGGCACCGGTGTCGTCTGCCGGGCCTGATGCTGGCGCGCAGGGCGCTGCATCCACATCCGCACCCAGCCTGTGGCGCATGGTGGGGCGTGGCATGGTGATGAACCTGAGCAACCCCAAGGTGCTGGTGTTCTTCCTGGCCTTCCTGCCCCAGTTTGCCGACCCTGCGCGCGGTGCCATGGGTGGCCAGCTCATGGTGCTGGGTTTGGTGTTCATCGTGGCTACCTTGCTGGTGTTTGGGGCCATCGCCTGTTTTTCGGGCGTGTTCGGGTCTTTGCTGCTGCGCTCGCCGCGCGCGCAGCAGTGGCTCAACCGGGTGGCGGGGGTGGTGTTCCTGGGGCTGGCCGTTCGGCTGGCCACATCGCAGCGCTGATGGTCTCTTTTGCTATGAAAAGCATAGCTTCTGGCGCTTTTCCCAATTGCGCTAGAGGCGGTTTTTTCTTGTAATAAGCGCACAGCACCATTCCACCATGACCGAACTCATCCTCATCCGCCACGGCGAAACCGACTGGAACCGCGAGCTGCGATTTCAAGGCCAGGTGGATGTGCCGCTGAACGCCACGGGCCTGGAGCAAGCCCGCCGCGTGGCGCAGCGGTTGCTGGCTGAGCGGTTTGGTGTGGAGCACCTGGTGTGCAGCGACCTGCTGCGCACGCGGCAGACGGCCGAGCCTGCGGCGCAGGCGCTGTTGCCCCATCTGTCACTGGACGCCGTGGCAGACCCCGGGCTGCGCGAGCAAAACTTTGGCATTGTGGACGGGCTGCGTGTGCAAGACGTGAAAACCGATTACGCCGAGGCCTGGGAGCGCTGGGTGCGCTTTGAAGCCGACTACGGCATGCCCGGTGGTGAAACCACCCGCCAGTTCCACACCCGCGTGATGGACGCCGTGCAGCGCATTGCGCAGCAGTACGCAGGCAAGACGGTGCTGGTGGTTACGCACGGCGGCGTGCTCGACATGGTGTGGCGCACCGCCCAGGGCCTGGGGCTGGACGGGCCCCGTCAAAGCGATATTCCCAACGCGGGCCTGAACCGCGTGCGCGTGCAGGGCGGCGCCATCGAAGTGCTGCACTGGGCCGACACGCGCCACCTGCAGGACTTGCCCGCACAGCCGGTGTACGACCAGACCAAGCTGGTGGTGCGTTAGCTCTGTCTACCCCCGCAGGCGCGCAGACCAATCTTCGGCTTGCCCCTGATCGCGCCGCCGGGTGAACAGCTTGTGCCAGGAAGGTGGCAGCGGCAGCGCCAGCACATCGTTGAGCACGGCGGGGTTGCATTCGCGGTCGCGGATCAGGGCCAGCAGGCGCTGTACCGTCCAGCCGGGGTGGGGCCGCTCCAGCAGTTCCAGTGCGTCCCCTGCCTGCACCACGCCGTCTTGTAGCGTGCGGCAGTACCAGCCCGCGCGCAGCGTGTTTTGCACGCGTGCCGACATGTCGGGCACGCCAAAGCGCAGGTTCAGCTTCCAGCAGGGCTGGCGGCCCTGGGTGACTTCCAGCACCGCGCTACCGGCGCGCCAGCGGTCGCCAATGCAAACGCCTGCTTCGTCCAGCCCCGCCACCGCCAGGTTCTCGCCAAACGCGCCCGGCGCTTGCAGCACCGGGGCATCGCCCAGTTCTGCGCGCCATGCAGCGTAGTGTGCCCAGGCGTACAGGTGCACCGCCTTGTCGGGCCCGCCGTGCACGCGCAGGTCGGCCTGTGCATCGCCCTGCAGCCCCAGCGAGCCGACGGCCACCGGGCCAACCACCGGCTGCTTGGCAATGGCGCTGGGCTTGCCTGCAGCGCCCAGCGGGGCCACGGTGCCGGTGAGCACTTGCAGGATGTGAGGGGAGGCGGGGGGCATGCAGCGTCCAATGTCATCAGGGTTCTGCGGCAAGTATCGGCGGTGCCAGCGTCGCGCTCGGGCCCGGCACCACCATGGCTGGTGAGTCGGGGTTGGGCCAGTGGAGGCCTGAGGTGATTTTGCTATTGAATCAATAGCTGGTGGCGCTTATCCCATAAGCGCCGAGTGCCAAAATCATTCAAAGTCTTCGTGCGCTGGATCAGGCAAGCCCAGCGCCTGGTTCACCCGCCGCGCCTGCCTTGCCAGGCGCGCGGATTGGGGTTGCGCGTTGCACAGCGGCTGCAGCAGGTTCTGCACCGCGGCCCACTGGCCGTTGCGCTGCAGCGCGTCCAGCCAGATCTGGTGGAACAGGTCGCGCTGCGCATGGCTGCCGCCAATCTCCACCAGCCGGGGCAGGGCTGTGCCCAGTTTCTCTGCCGCTGTCGCGCAGTCGCCCTGGGCATGGGCCAGCAGGCCGTGTGCTGCAGGCATACATACCTGCTGCCACACAGTGCGTTCGTGCGCCTCGGTGCGGGTGGCGGCGTGCGTGGTGATGTTGCGAAGCAGCGCGCGTGCTGCCTCTGTGCGCCCGGCGCGGGCCAGGCCGTAGAGGTATTGCAGGTCCAGGAAGGGCAGCACATGGTCGGCCAGGCGCAGGGCCAGGTGATCGGCCACATCGGCCCAGCGTGGTCCCACATCCACGCCCGCCAGCTCTAGCCGCGCTAGCAGCGAGATGGCGTTGATCTGGTCTTGCGTGTATTCCTTGACCACGCCCCACACCTGCTGGTCGTACAGCGCTATCACCTCGGCGTGGCGGTCTTGTTCCAGCAGAAACAGCGCCTGGTGCCACCAGTTGTGCGTGACCATGAAGGAGTTCAGCCCCGTCCAGGTGTCGCTCACGCTGGCCATGAAGTCGATGCCTTCCGCAATGCGGCCCTGGGTCAGCATCACGTGGGCCAGTGCGTGGTGGGCCCAGGGCTCTTTGCGGCACCGGTGGATGGCGTGGCGGGCGGCAGCTTCGGCTTCTTTGAGCCGGTGGCATTGCTCCCAGCCAAAGGCCAGCATGCCGTGCAGGTAGGGCACATCGGCGGCGGCGTGCTGCGCTTGCAGGGCCAGCCGCAGCATGGCGGGCGAGTCGCCGCGGTTGAAGCAATGGTATTGCCCGAGCTTGAGCGAGGCCAGGTCGCGCGGGTGCAGGCGGGCTTGCTCTTCGTGCAGGGCGATGGCGCGGGGCAGGTCGCCATCGACCCACGCGGCTACAGCAGCCACCCAGCGCTGCTCGCGTTCGCTGGCCTGGTGCGCGTGGGCCAGGGCTTGTTCGATGAAGGGCCGGGCGTTGCGGGGTGCGTCGGCCGATTCGGCAAACATGTGCAGCGCCGCGCAATAGGCCTGCACCAGCGGGCTGGCATCGGCCTGCGCTTGCAGCACATTCACGGCCCGGGCTTCGCAGGCGATGAAGCCTTCCACAAAGTCATTGAGGGCCGCAAGGCTGCGTTCATCCCGCAGCGTGACGGGGTTGCCCAGGCTGTCGGTGAGGGGGCGGTCATGCTGCAACCGGTAGGGCCTTGCAGCCTTAGTGGCCCTGGATGAGCGCCAAGTAGGCCTTGCGCGTGGGTTCGGACACCGAGTTGACCAGCTGTTCGTGGGGCGTCTGGTGGCGGGCCATCATGCGGGCCGAGGCGATGGTCTTGGACTTGCAGTACCAGTGGCAGGTGTGCTGCATCAGGAACAGCTCGGCCGTCATCATGTAGGCCCGGTCTTTGGCGCTGAGGTGGCCGGTGTTCTGCATCACATGGGTAATGCCTTTGGCATGGATGGCCAGCGCCTTGCGCATGTCAAACGTGGCGGCAGGAAACAGCTTGTCGGCAAAGGGCAGGGCGATGGGCAGGCGGCTCACGCGCGCGTCTTCGTCGCTCACCTTGGCAAAGTCGGCCGCAAAGCGGTTGAATTGTTCGCTGAGCTGCTGCTCGGTGGTGCTCAGCAGGGCCCATACCTGGTCGCGCCGCTCCGGGGTGTTTTCGCCCAGCGCGCGCAGGTAGCCCTCGGTCAGCGCCTCCATGAGCTTTTCGATTTGGTATTGGCTCAGGTGCATCCCCAGAATCGCGATGCGCTTGCGTTGCTCTTTGGCGTTGAGCATGTAGGTGCCAGAGGCGATGAGGATCGCCATGAGAAGAAGGTCCATGGGGTGGCTGGATGGGTGCGTGAAAGGGGGAGACGAGTTGCCCGGCCATGCCGGGCTGCTGGCCCAAAGATAGCGGATATTGCCACCGAGTCAACGCAAGCCGTTTCAAAGAAGCCCCTGCGCGTTGAGTCGGGCTCTGCGCGGCTGGATTTTTGCAGCGGAATGCCTACAAATGCACATCTGCTTGCACAAGTTTGCAGGGGCAGAGGTGTGGGAATGGGAGGCGCTGGTATTCTCCCGCGCACCATCCGAGGGGGGTGGGGTTAACTACATCAAGCAATCCAATGAATAAGAAAACAGCTTTGGGCGCCGCTGTGGCGCTGGCAGTGGTGGCCTATGGGGGAGCCACCTGGTACCTGGGACAACGGGCACAGGCCAGTTACCAGGAAGCCCTGGAGGAAGTGCGCAAGGTGCTGGGCGCCGAGACCGTGGTGTCTCAGGACTATCAAAAGGGATTTTTCACATCGCAGGCCAAGGTGGTTTTGCAGTGGACGCCGCCTGCCTCGGCCGATGCCAGCGAGCCCGCACCCCAGCCTTTGCGCGTGGTGGTGAACAGCGCCGTGCGCCACGGCCCTCTGGCCGGTGGCGCGCTGGCGGCCGCCGTGGTGGAATCGCGCTTTGCGCTGGAAGGCCTGGACGCCAAGGCGGGCACCCTGCTGGCCAAGGCGCAGGCCCCCACGCTGACCACCGTGCACGGCCTCACGGGCAGCCACCACATGAAGCTGATCGTGCCTGCAGGCGAGCTGGGTGACGAAGAAGTGACGATGCGCTGGCAGGAGATGAAGACAGAGTTCTCCGTCAGCGGTGACCGCACGCAGGTCAAAGGCAACTTCCAGTGGCCTGAGCTGGCCTTCTCGGGCGTGAAGAAGGCGTCGGACGAGGACGAAGCGCAGGACGAAGCGCCCAGCCGCTTCGCCATGTCGCTCAAGGGCATGAACGGTGATTTCGAGAGCCAGATCATCGACGACCTGTGGATGATGGCGCCTGGCAAGGGGTCTATCCGTTTTGCGCAGATTGATGCCAGCAACACCCCCGAGGGCGGCACGGCCAGCACCCTGCTGGCCCTCAAGGATTTGCTGGGCACCACGACCATCGAGCGCAGCGGCAAGTTGTTGAGCATGGCGTCCTCGCTCAAGAGCAAGGGCCTGGTGGGGCCGGTGGATTTTGAGTCGATCGGCTTTGAAGAGAAGTTCCAGCGCATTGATGCCGACGTGGTCAAGACCCTGCAGGTGGCAATGGTGGAGAGCTACCGCAAAGACGGCCTCAAGGCCATGGCAAGCGAAGAAGACAGCGGCAAGTTGTTCGGCCTGCTGGCGGACAACGCCCAGCGCCTGGCGGCTGCGCTGCCCGCGTATTCCATGAAGTTTGTGGCCACGCTGGGCGGACAGCAGGGCGAGGTGTCCTACGGCGGCGAAATCACCCGCGCTCCTTCCGCAGAAGAAGTGACCCAGGCCGGCTGGGGGCCGGTGCTGCTCAAGAACGCGACCTTCCATGCCGACGTGCGCCTGCCCAAGGCCTGGCTGCCCCAGTTGGCCAAGGCGGCGGGCCAGGAGGAGTTCAAGAGCGAAGACGTGGACGGCATGATCGGCATGGCCCAGGCGGCAGGCTATGTGCGCCAGGAGGGCGACAACCTGACCAGCTCGCTGAAGATGGAAGGCGGCCAGGCCAAGCTCAACGGCCGGGTGATGGACTTGCCCAACTTCATGCGCTGATCTGACGCGATGAGCTTGCGCGAGGGGCGCTGAATACGCCCTCGCCCCACAAAAAAAGCCCCGGTGGCCATGCAGGCCACCGGGGCTTTTTGCTGCCTTGCGCAAAGAAGTTTTCAGCTCTGGGGCGGCTGCGGCCAGGGGCGTTGCGGGCCGCGGATCTGCTCGAAGGCGTGCGCCACCTGCAGCACGCCCAGGTCGTCAAAGCGTGCGCCGGCAATCTGCAGCCCGATGGGCAGGCCGCTGGCGGTGTAGCCGCAGTTGACCGAAGCGGCAGGCTGCTCGGACATGTTGAACGGGACCGTGAAGCCAATGTGCTCCAGCGGGCGCAGCGGGTCGTTGGTGGGGGAGGGCAGCTCGGCCGCGAATGCGGGCATGGGGGCCACGGGCGAGAGCACGTAATCAAACCCGCTGCACGCCTTGACGGTGGCCACGCGTGTGGTGTGGAACTGCTGGCTGGCTTGGAAGACCTGGGTGCCAGTCATGCCCGCAGCGCTCTCGGCCCAGGCGCGGATGTAGGGCAGCACCTTGGCGCGCTGCGCTTCGGGCAAGGCCTGCAGGTCAGTGTACGAGCGCATGCGCCAGAAGTGGTCCATGCCGTCGAGCATGGCCTGGGTCATGAAGGGCTGCATCAGGCTCACCTGGGCACCGGCCTGCTCGAACAGGCGGGCGGCATGCTCCACAGCGGCGCGCACTTCGGCCTCTACTGGCAGGCCGCAGCCAGCGTCCAGCAGCAGGCCCAGGCGCAGGCCGCGCAGGCGTTGCACGCCCTGGTCGTATTCGCCCCAGGCAATGGGCTGGTAGGGCAGGCTCATGCTGTCGCGCGCGTCGGGCTGGCTCAGCGCCTGCATCATCAGCGCGGCGTCTTGCACGGTGCGTGTCATGGGGCCCGCTGCGCGGCCGGTGTAGGGTGGGTCGATGGGAATGCGGCCCAGGCTGGGCTTGAGGCTGAAGATGCCGCACCAGCTGGCGGGCAGCCGCAGCGAGCCGCCGATGTCGGTGCCAATGTGCAGCGGCCCGTAGCCTGCCGCCGCGGCAGCGCCACCACCGGCGCTGGAGCCGCCCGGGCCCTTGCTCACGTCCCACGGGTTGCGCGAGAGGGGGTGAAAGCTCGACAGCCCGGAGGACAGCATGCCGTAGTCGGGCATGGTGGTTTTGGCCACCATCACCGCGCCCGCTTCGCGCAGGCGGGCTGCGGGGGGCGCATCGGCTGCGGCAGGCACCAGCGGCACGGCGGCGGTGCCCAGCGGTGTGGGGTCGCCCTGGGTGGCGATGTTTTCCTTGATGGTGACGGGCACCCCGTCGAGCAGCCCCTGGGGCTCGCCGCGCTGCCAGCGGGCTTCGCTCTGGCGGGCCTGCGCCAGCGCGTGCTCAGGCCGCAGCAGGTAGGTGGCGCGGATGTGGGGCTCCCAGCGCTCCATGTGTGCCAGCACAGCCTGCGTGACCTCCACGGGGGACAGCGTGCGCTGGCGGTAGGCGGCCAGCAGGTCTTGGGCGGGCAGGTCGTGCAGTGCGGTCATGGCTGGGGAAGTTTTCAATGAAAATGGCCGCTAGCGCTTATTAATAAAGCGCTTGTAGCTATTATTTTGGTAGCAAATGATTCTGGTTATCCATTGCGCCGCGCACCACCCGTGGCCTGTGAAACTGGCGCGACCCATGCGCGGGCAGCCGAGCAAGGGCCTACGCCGGCCGCACCGCCCCGCAGCGAGGGCTGCGTCCCCCTGCCCGCGTGGCGCAGCCAGGCGAGAGCGGGGGGAAGACGCGGAGCGGCTCAGGGGGGTGTTGCTCATCTCAGGACCAGGACAGGGCCGAGAGGTCGTTCACGAACACCGGCATGTCCTTCCACAACCCCTTGAGGTTCTTGTTCGCCACGGTGATCCACTGCGGCTGGTACAGGAAGGCGTGCACGGCGTCGTCGGCCAGCAGCTTTTGCGCCTCGCCCAGCAAGCGGGCGCGGTCTTGGGGGCGCGCGGCGTTCTTGATCTGGTTGAACAGGTCGTTGAACTTGGCCGACTGGTAGCCCCAGTAGTAGTCGGGCTTGGCGAAGTTGGCCAGGTCAAACGGCTCGACGTGCGAGATCAGCGTGAGGTCGTAGTTCTTGTTGCCGTACGTGCCGCTGAGCCACTGTGCCCATTCCACGTTCTGCGTCTTGGCCACGATGCCCACCTTGGCCAGCTGGGCCACGATGACTTCGCCACCCTGGCGCGCGTACGGCGTGGGCGGCAGGGTCAGCGTCAGCTCCAGCGGGGTCTTGATGCCCGCTTCGGCCAGCAGCTTCTTGGATTTTTCAATGTCGAACGGATTGACGCCCGTGGTGTCCACATAGCCAAACGCTCCGGGCACGTAGTGGCTGCCGATGGGGGCGCCGTAGCCATCGCCCGCACCCTCGATCACGGCCTTGCGGTCAATGGCGGCTGCGATGGCGCGGCGCACGCGCACATCGTCCAGTGGCTTTCTGGCGTTGTTGATGGCCAGGATGGTCTTGGCGCGCGAGCCGCTGACCAGCACCTGAAAGCGCGGGTTGCTCTTGAACTGTGGCACGCTACGCGGCGTGACGCGGGGGAACAGGTCCACATCGCCCGCCAGCAGGGCGGCGACTTGCGCAGCAGGGTCGGAGATGAAGCGGAAGGTGGCGCGGCGCAGCTTGATGGTGCTTGCTGCCCGGAAACCGTCCCAAGCCGTCAGCACCACCGAGGAACCCTTGTTCCACGCGCCCAGCTGGTAAGGGCCGGTGCCCACGGGCTTGGTGGCGTTGGTGTCGGCGCTCTTGGGTTCCACGATGATGGCCGTGGCCTGGCCCAGGGCGAACAGCAGGTCGGGGTCGATGTCCTTGTTCAGCACCACCAGGGTGTGTTCGTCCACCACCTGCGTGGTCAGGTTGGCAAAGGTGCGCTTGTCTTTGTTGGTGCTTTTCTCGCCGCCAGCACGGTCGTAGGAAAACTTGACCGCAGCGGCGTTGAAGGGCTCGCCGTTCTGGAACTTGACGCCCTTGCGCAGCTTGAAGGTGTAGGTCTTTAGGTCGGGCGAGACTTCCCAGCTCTCGGCCAGCAGGGGCGAGACCGAGCCGTCGGGGTTGATCTTGGTGAGCGTTTCAAAAATGTTGTACTGCACGATCTCGGCAATGGACGAGGCCGCACCTGCCGTGGGGTCCAGGCCTGGGGGCTCCAGGGTCATGGCCAGCACCACCGCATCCTTGCGGTTTTGCGCCAGGGCACCGACGGGCGCAGCCAGAGGAATGGCAGCCAGCGCGCCAGTGGCAAGAACGGATCGGCGATTCAGCATGTTCAACGACTCCTGACAAAGAGCAGACTTGGAATTCAGTCAACACCTGCGCGCCTCTGGGCAGAAGGCTGCAGGCAATGTGCGAAAGCGCTTTGTACACCATTGGTTGCGCGCAGCGCGCGGTATCGCATGGCGTACTGACTGCTACGCGACTTCAGCGGCCGCCTTGGCAAGCCCTACGGGTTGCCCGATGCCATCGCTGCTGCAGCCATGCGCCGCGCACGGGCCCGCCCTGGCTGCACATGGGGCACCGCAGCCACCAGGGCCTGGGTGTAGGGGTGCTGCGCGTGGTGGAACAGATCGGACGGTGCCCCGCGCTCCACGATTCTCCCTTGGTAGAGCACCACGACCTCGTCGCACAGGTGGTTCACCACGGCCAAATCGTGGCTGATGAGCAGGAAGCTCACACCAAATTTCTGCTGCAGGTCTTGCAGCAGGTTGAGCACCTGGGCCTGGACCGACACATCCAGCGCGCTCACGGGTTCATCGGCCACGATGAGCCGGGGCCGGGTGATCAGGGCGCGGGCAATGGCAATGCGCTGGCGCTGGCCGCCCGAAAATTCGTGCGGGTACTTGTCCAGGTCTTGGGGGCGCAGGCCCACCTGGGCGAGCACTTCAGCGGCTTGCTCGCGCTGCTGTGCCCGCGTGGCGTGGCCCTGGGCTTGCAGCGGTTCGCTCACGATCCGCGCCACGGTCTGGCGTGGGTCCAGCGATCCGTACGGGTCCTGGAACACCATCTGAAAGTCGCGCCGGGCTTCGCGCAGCGCGGCCGCTGGCAACTGGCGCAGATCGCGCCCCAGCAGGCGCACGCTGCCGGAGGTGGGCGCGTCCAGCGCCATCACGGTGCGCGCCAGGGTGGATTTGCCAGAGCCCGATTCGCCCACCACGCCCAGGCTGCGCCCGCTGTGCAGCGTGAAGCTCACGCCTTTGAGCGCCTGCACTTTGGCGGGCGGGCGCAGCAGGTGCTCGCGGGGCAACGTGTATTCGCGAACCAGGTCGGTCACTTCCAGCAGCGGGGCTGTGGGCGCTTGCGAGGCTGGGGTGTGCGGAAGCGAAGTCATGAACGGGAATGCGCTGGCAGTGCGCTCTCTACAACGTGGGCAGGGGTTGCGGCGGGCGCCATGGCTTCGGGGCGCAGGCAGCGCACCAGGTGGTCGCCATCGGCATCCTGGGCGACCAGCGTGGCTTCAGGCCGGGTGTGGTGGCAGGCCTGTGCGGTGAAGGCGCACCGCCCGGCAAACGGGCAGCCAGCGGGCAGGTCCACCAGCTCGGGCACCGTGCCTGCAATGGTCGATAGCCGCACGGGCTGCGCCGTTCGGGGTGCCAGCTGCGGCCGCGCCTCCAGCAGGCCCCGGGTGTAAGGGTGGGCCATGGCGGCAAAGACCGATGCGGTGGGCCCGCTTTCGACCACGCTGCCGCCGTACATCACCAGCATGCGGTCCACGTTTTGGGAGATCACCCCCAGGTCGTGCGAGATGAGGATGAGGGCCATGTTGCGCTCGGCCACCAGGTCGCTGATGAGGTCGAGGATCTGCTGCTGGATGGTCACATCCAGCGCCGTGGTGGGTTCGTCGGCAATCAACAGGTCGGGGCCGCAGGCCAGCGCCATGGCAATGGTGATGCGCTGGCGTTGCCCGCCGGAGAACTGGTGGGGGTAGGCATCAAAGCGCTGCGCTGCCTGGGGAATGCCCACGCGGTCCAGCAGAGCAATCGCGCGCTGCCGCGCGGTGGTCTTGTCCAGGTCCAGGTGCAGCCGCAGGGGCTCTGCCACCTGGCGGCCAATGGTGTGCACGGGGTTGAGGGCCGTCATGGGTTCCTGAAACACCATGCCGATGCGGTGGCCGCGCAGCCGGCACATTTGCGCGTCGCTGGTACCCACCAGTTCCTGCCCGTCAAAGCGGATGCTGCCGGAGACTTCTGCGCTTTCCGGCAGCAGGCCCATGAGTGCCATGGCGGTGAGCGACTTGCCGCAGCCCGATTCGCCAATCAGGCCCAGGGTTTCGCCGCGTTCCAGCGCAAAGCTCACGCCGCGCACCGCATCGGCCGGGCCGCGGTGGGTCTGCAGGCGCACGCGCAGGTTGGATACTTCAAGCAAAGGCATGGCTGCAGGTTTTCATCGGTTGCGGTACTTCATGCGTGTGTCTACAGTGCATGAAACTGGCGGGGCGTATTGCGCGGCGGCCGCGCAAGGGCCGCCAACCCGCGCAGGCGGCGTACGGCTTGCGTGCGCTGGCTGCGTCCCCCTCCCATAGCGCGCAGCGCGTAGAGAGAGGGGGAAGGCGCGAAGCGACTCAGGGGGAGTCATCTTTTTCTCGCCAGGCGGGGGTCAAGCAAATCACGCAGGCCATCACCCAGCAGGTTCAGCCCCAGCACGGCCAGCGCAATCGCCACGCCGGGCCACACCGCCAGCAGGGGGGCCTGGAACATGAGGGTCTGCGCCTCGCTCAGCATACGGCCCCACGAGGGCTCTGGCGGCTGCGTGCCCAGCCCCAGGTACGACAGCGCCGCTTCGGCCAGGATGGCCAGCGCAAACTGGATGGTGGCCTGCACGATCAGCACAGAGAGGATATTGGGCAGCACATGCTCCAGCGTGATGCGCCAGGGTCCTTTGCCGCAGGCACGGGCGGCCAGGATGTATTCGCGCGCCCATACGGCGTTGGCCGACGCCCGCGTGACCCGCGCAAACGTCGGGATGTAGAAGATGCCAATGGCGATGATGGAGTTGACGATGCCTGCCCCAAACACGGCGGTGAGCATAATGGCCAGCAGCAGGGCAGGGAAGGCAAACGTGAAGTCGGCCAGGCGCATGATGGCTTCTTCCACCCAGCCCTTGCGTGCCGCCGCCAGCAGCCCCAGCGCCGTGCCCACGCCCATGCCGATGCCCACGGCGATCACCCCCACCAGAATGGAATTGCGCGCACCCACCATGAGGAGCGAGAGGATGTCGCGCCCAAACGCATCAGTGCCCAGCCAGTGGACTGCCGAAGGGGGCTGCAACTTGGCGGCCAAGTCCACCTCGTAGGGCGACCAGGGCGTCCACACTAAGGAGATGGCGGCCATGCCCAGCATGAGCATCGTCAGCACGGCACCCAGCACAAAGCTGCGGTGGCGCAGGGCCCGATGCCAGCCTTGCCGCCCACGTGAGCTTGCACCCGCCGAAGGCACCTGCCCTAAGGAGGTGGAGGCGGCGGAGGCAGAGGCGGGGTCCATCGCAGAGGAGTCTTTCAACAGGCTCATGGCTCAGATATCGCTGGCTTTGACGCGCGGATCGATCACCGCGTACAGCACGTCCACCACAAAATTCACCACGATGACCATGGCGGCCAGCAGCATGACGCAGTTGCGAACCACGATGAGGTCGCGGTTGGAGATGGACTGGAAGATCAACCGGCCCAGGCCCGGCAGATAGAACACGTTTTCCACCACGATGGTGCCTGCCAGCAGCGATGCAAACTGCAGCCCCATTACCGTGACCACCGGGATCATGGCGTTGCGCAGCACATGCCCCCACAGGGCCGCGCGCTGCGACAGGCCTTTGGCCCGTGCAGTGCGCACAAAATCTTCACGCAGCACTTCCAGCACGGCAGAGCGCGTGATGCGCGCCAAGATGGCCGCCTGCACGACGGCCAGGGCAATGGCCGGCAGCAGCAGGGCCTTGAGTGCCTCCAGCGGGCTGCCGCCACTGGCTTGCGTCCAGCCCGGAAAACCACCGGCGGAAAACCATTGCAGCTTCACCGAAAACAGCAGGATCAGCAAAATGGCGAACCAGAAGTTGGGGATGGCAATGCCGATCTGCGCCAGGGCCATCACGCCCACATCTCCCCAGCGGTTGTGGCGCGATGCGGCATACACGCCCGCGAGCAGGGCCAGTACAGCAGTGATGACCATGGCCAGCAGCGCCAGCGGAATGGTGAGCGCCAACCGCTCCAGCACCAGGTCCAGCACCGGGGTGCTGTAGGCGTAGCTCTCACCCATATTGCCCACCAGCAGCCCGCCAATCCAGTCACCGTAGCGCTGCAGTGCCGGTTGGTCCAGGCCCAGTTTGGTGGCCAGGGCCGCCACGGCCTCGGGTGACGCATCGGGGCCCATCAGCATCTGCGCCGCATTGCCCGGAAGAATTTCCAGCACCAGGAACACCACCGCCGAGGCTCCCAGCAGGGTGGCCATGAGGGTCAACAGGCGTTTGAGGAGAAACAGGCCCATAGAGAAGTGAAGTGGTCGTTGGCGGGGGAGGCGCTAGTTCGTGTGCATGCGCAGCATACCGGCAAAGCACCCCTGCTGCGGTCACTGGGTTGCAGGGGCGGTTTGGCTGTGGGCGCGGGTGCGCGGGATAATCGGGGGCATGAAGTCCGTACTGACCCTGCTGGAGACCTGCGCATGGCGTTGATGATCACCGATGAATGCATCAACTGCGATGTCTGCGAGCCCGAGTGCCCCAACGATGCGATTTATCTGGGGCAGGAGATCTATGAGATCGACCCCAGCAAGTGCACCGAATGCGTAGGGCACTTTGACGAGCCGCAGTGCGTGCAGATTTGCCCTGTGGCCTGCATACCGGTGAACCCCCAGCATGTCGAAAGCCGCGAAACCCTGTGGCAGAAGTTTCAGCGACTGCAAGCCGCGAAGTCGTGAATGGCCAGGCGCCAAGGGTTCAAAGTGTTTTAGGGCTCTAGCGCTTACCCAGAAAGCGCTAGCTACCAAAAGGAGGCCCCCCGGCTCTGCCGGGGAGGCAGTAGAAGTTTGA
>NZ_JAEFCH010000018.1:0-71026 GCF_016406015.1 Acidovorax sp. IB03
CGACTGATCACCGTTAGGGAAAATAATTCAATGAATTTTTAACTCAGGACACTAGCGCTTATTGAATAAGCGCCAGCAGCTATGAAATTGATAGTTAAGAGGCGGTGGCCAGTGGGGCAGGCAGCCCGGCCCAGCGCGTGGCCAGGGTGTGGGGCACGTCGATGAGGTCGAGCACGCGGGCCACGCTGGCGTCCACCACGTCTTGCACGCTGCGCGGGTGCTGGTAGAAGGCGGGCAGGGGCGGGCAGCAGATGGCGCCCATCTCGGTGACGGTGAGCATGTTGCGCAGGTGCACCAGGTGCAGCGGGGTTTCGCGCACCATCAGCACCAGCTTGCGGCGCTCTTTGAGCATGACGTCCGCCGCGCGGGTGAGCAGGTTGTCGCTCAGCCCGTGGGCAATCGCGGCCAGGGTGCGCATGGAGCAGGGCGCCACCACCATGGCGTGGCTGCGAAAGGACCCGCTGGCCAGCGTGGCGCCCACGTTGCGCACATCGTGCAACTGGTGGCCGGGGGCCAGGGCCTGCAGCGCGGCGGGGCCGTCCACACCGCATTCGTGCTGCAGGGTGCGCCAGCCTGCGTCGGACACCACCGCATGCGCTTCAACGCCCGGCTGGCCTTGCAGGGCCTGCAGCAGGCGCACACCGTAGATGGCGCCGCTGGCGCCCGAGATGCCGACCACGATGCGGTTCAAGGTGCGGGCCACGGCGCTGCTGGGGGCGGCCTCGGCATCAGCCATGGGCAGTCTCGCGGCGGGGCTGTGCAGCAGTGGGCGCGCCCGTCAGGGGCTCGTAGTGAAGATCGTCCAGCACGCGCTCCAGCACCAGGGCGGCCTGGGCGGGGTCGAAGTCTTCATGGGCGCGTTTCTTCACGCCGTATTGCTGCAGCTGGTAGTGGCGTGCAGGCTCGATGCCGTGGCGGGCCAGCGTGCTTTTCACGCAGACCAGCGGGCAGCCATCCAGCGCAATGATGGGGCGGCCCGAGCGCGCGGTTTTCATGAGGTGGGGCACATCGCCGCCCACGCCTGCGATGCACGACATCTCGGCGGCGCCGCAGCGGTCCAGCCGCAGGGCGACATGGTTGGCCAGCTGCGCGGCGCTGGAGCAGCCGGAGCACGAATACACGATGGGCGCGGGGGCTGCGCAATTGGTGGGCGCTGTGGCCGCCGCGGGGGGGCGCAGGTCGCCGGGTTCGGTGTTCATGGGGGCTCCTCAAGGCTTGGGCAGCAGGCGCGCCAGCACGGCGCGGGGTGTCCATTGCGCGGGGTCGAGCACGGGCAGCTCCAGCGCGTCCAGGGCGTTCTTTACCACCAAGCCCAGTTCGGTGTCGCCCTGCATGGACAGGCGGCGGCTGAAGAACAGGGTGTCGGGGTCTTGCTTGCGCTGGGCCAGCAGCATGAAGTCGTGGGCGCTGGCGCTGATGGTGAGGTCTGGCGCCTGTGGGGTGAGCGGGCCGGTTGCGCTGCCCACGCCGGGCGGGTTGCAGGGGGCAAAGCGCTGGCCGTTCCAGGCAAAGTCAAACGCCACGCGGGCATCGCGCACCTCAATGCGCAGCTTGCGGCGCAGCAGCAGGGCCAGCACGTCGGCGGGCAGGTGGCGCGCCAGGGCCAGGTTCAGCGCGGTGACCAGCAGCACCGAGCCGGGGTAGGCGGGCAGGCGCGAGAGCAGGGCGCCCACGGGTGCAGGCAACTGGCGCGGTGCGGCGGCGCCAGCGCTGCCCTGGGTGGCGTGGCGGGGGGTGGGGGAATGGGCGGGTGGGTGCATGGCAATCCAGACGTAAGGGGTGGGGCGGCTGCGCCTTCAGGCGGCGGAGCGTTCGGTGTGGTGCTGTGCCGTGTGCAGGTCGCTGCGGCCTTGCTCCAGGCCGGGGCGGCCGTGCCAGAAGCCGTTGCACGGCCAGTCGGGCATCAGCGGCAGGATGCGGTGTTGGGCGTGCGCGGCGTTGGCTGGCTGGCGGCGCACTTCGTCGAACAAGGCAATCACCTGCTCCATGTGCTGGGGCTGGGGGCTCAGGCGCACCAGGTCCACGCCCATGGCCTGCATCTGGGGCAGTTCTTCGAGCAGGTTGTAGACGCGGGCCGACTGCGTTTGCGTGCCGTTGAGCACCAGAAAACCTTCCTTCTCGCGCGTGCGCATGGGCAGGCCGTCGGGGTGTTCCATGCAGCTGAAGCGGCAGTCGTCCTTGGGCAGGTTGTAGTGCCGCGCGGTGAAGCAGCGGGCCGAGTACGCCAGCGGCAGCCGCCCGTAGGCAAACACCTCGGTCTGCAGGCCTGCGGGGCGCGCGGCCTGCACCACGGCCAGGTCCTGGTGGCGCATTTCCAGCGGCATCACCCAGCGGCTGGCGCCGAGCTGGGCCATCCATTGCACCGCCTGGGGGTTGTAGAGGTTCAGGTGCGGCCCGGCCACAAAGGGCTGTTTGCCCGCCAGGCAATGCACGGCGCCCATGTCGTTGGCTTCCACGGTGAACTCGCCATTGGCCGCCAGCTTGTGCAGCCAGGCCACATCCGAGCCCGATTCGAGCAGCACCTGGCTGGACATGACGACCTGCTTGCCCTTGCCCTGCAGGTGCCGGGCCAGGCCCAGCCAGTCAGACAGGCGCAGTTCGTGGCGGCGCGAGCAGACTGTTTCGCCCAGGTAGATCTCGTCCACGGCCGTGTCGGCCATGGCTTCGTAGAACGCAAGGACGCTGTTGCGTGGCCAGTAGTACTGCAGGGGGCCCAGGGTGATTTTCATGGTGGGGGACTCCGGTGTTTCATCGGGGTATTTCAGATTCAAAGCGGCGCACCGACCTGCGGTCTGGCGCGATCCAGGCCAGGGGGTGCCGCGCAAGGGCCGCCCCGCCGCGTATGCGGCGCTTCGCTGGCGTGCGCTGGCGCCGTCCCCCTTCCCCTAGCGCGAAGCGCGTAGAGAGAAGGGGGAAGCCGCGCAGCGGCTCAGGGGGTTGTCGCCTAACCATTTCACTTCCAGGGGCGGTGGTAGGCGCCCAGCGTGTGCTGCTGGCCCTCGGCCACCTGGTCGAGCTGGGCCATCCAGTGGGTTTTGGGGGCGTAGCGGTGGGGCTGGGCCATGCAGTGGTCGATGGCCTCGCGCCACACCCGCGTCACGTCGGCCACATAGGCGGGGCTGCGCTGGCGGCCTTCGATCTTGATGGCGCGCACGCCGATCTTGGCGAGCTGGGGCAGCAGCTCCAGCGTGTTCAGGCTGGTGGGTTCTTCGATGGCGTAATAGTTCTCTTCGTCGCCCACATCAAAGCGGCCCTTGCACAGCGTGGGGTAGCCCGCGTTTTCGCCGGGGGCGTAGCGGTCAATCAGCACGCCGTTCAGGCGCGATTCCAGGCCCTGCGGGGTTTCCTGCCAGCGCACGGCTTTGGGCGGTGAGCACACGCCGTGGGTGTTGGGCGATTCGCCCGTCACGTACGACGACAGGGCGCAGCGGCCCTCCACCATCACGCACAGGCTGCCAAAGCCGAAGACCTCGATCTCGACCGGCGTGCGCTCGATCACCTGGCGCACCTGCTCCATCGACAGCACGCGGGGCAGCACGGCGCGCACCACGCCAAACTGCTCGCGGTAGAAGTTGATGGCCTCGAAGTTGGTGGCCGAGCCCTGCACCGACAGGTGCAGCCGCAGCTGCGGGTGGTGTTGGGCGGCGTATTGCATGAGGCCGGGGTCGGCCAGGATGACGGCGTCCAGCCCCATGTCCACGGCCTTGTCCACCGCGCTGCGCCAGGGGCCGGGGTTGGCGGCCTGCGGGTAGGTGTTCAGCGCCATGAACACCTTGCGCCCGCGCTGGTGGGCGTAGGCAATGCCGCTGGCAATGGCGGCTTCGTCAAAGTTCAGCCCGGCAAAGTTGCGGGCGTTGGTGGCATCGCGCAGGCCCAGGTACACGCAGTCGGCACCGTGGTCGATGGCGGCCTTCAGGGCGGGCAGGCTGCCGGCGGGGCAGACCAGTTCAGGGGCAGGGGCTGCGGTGGGGGTGTTTGCAGCAGGGGTCAAGGGTTCCATGGCAAGCGTTTCATCGCCAGCACCGGCATGGTGCCAAGGCATTGGCCGCCACCATAGTGAGCCCTGCGCGCGCAGCCGCTGATCTTCATCAACCGGTGCGCACAATGTCAGACAAATTTAATCGGGATTTGACCTGGGCGGGTCTGGCTGGCCCGCCTTCGCCACCCGGTCACGGGGCGTTGCGTGCCCGTTGACCTGGGCTGTTCACGGCAAGATGCTATGAAAAATATAGCTGCCTGCGCTTGCTGATAAAGCGCTAGAGGCTGATTTGATTGCAAATGCCTGCGTCAATACCGCACGGCAAAGCGCGCCAGCAGCCATTCGCGCAGCGTGTCGAACACCGGCGTGGCGTACTCGGGCGTTTCGTTGAACAGCTCGTGGAAGGCGTTTTCAAAGCAGTGCGACTGCACCACGGCTGGCGGCGCGGCCTGCGCAAAGGCCTGGCTGCCTGCGGGGCTCACCAGCCGGTCGGCCCCCGCCCACATCAGCAATGTGGGCACCGCCCAGGTGGGTGCAGCGGCCACGGTGGCGGGGCCTGCGGTGGCAATGAAGCGCGCCAGGCGGGCGCTGATGCGGTCGTGGCAGCGCGGGTCGGCCTGGTAGTCGGCCACCACCTGCGCGTCGTGCGAGAGGTAGTTGGCGTCCAAGCCATTGCCCACGCGCAGGTTGGGCGCAATGCTGGGCAGCGTGGACACCAGCAGCTTTTGCACCGGGCTCAGGCCTGCATCCAGCGCGGGCGATGACAGCACCAGCGCATCTACCGGGCACAGGTTCAGCGACACCAGCCGCGCCGCCACCAGGCCGCCCATGCTGTGGCCCAGCAGCACCAGCGGCAGGCCGGGCGGCAGGCGGGCGCGGGTGCATTCGATCATGTCGGCCAGGTCGTCCAGCAGCCGCGTGTCGTTGTTCAGACCGCCACGTGGCCCGGCGGATTCGCCGTGGCCGTAGTGGTCGTAGCCGCGCACGGCAAAGCCCCAGGTGTTGAGCTGCTCGGCCACCGCGCCGTAGCGGCCAGCGTGCTCGCCCAGGCCGTGCACCAGCACCACCAGGCCGCGCAGGGGGGTGTCGGCGGCCACGGGCCATTCGTGCAGTGCCAGGTTTTCCCCATCGGCAGCGGTGAAGGGGCTGAGGGCGGGGGATGCGAACTGTTGGGGCATACCGGCGCTGGAAGCTATGGGGTTACGACGATCAGGGGGCTGCGGCAGGCGCAGCGCCTTGCTGTGCGGCCTGTGCCTGGGCCATGGCGGCCATCACATGCGCCACCGAGGCGGTGAGGCGCTTGGCGTAGGGCACGTGCAGGAACTCGTTGGGGCCGTGGGCATTGCTCTTGGGGCCCAGCACGCCGCACACCATCATCTGCGCGGTGGGGAAGCCTTCGCTGAGCATGTTCATCAGCGGGATGGTGCCGCCCTGGCCGATGTAGCCGCAGGGCGCGCCAAAGTGCGCCTGCGAGGCTTCGTTGAGCGCCCGCTCAAACCAGGGCGTGGTGGCCGGGGCGTTCCAGCCCGTGGCGCCGCTCAGGCTTTCGAAGGTGACCTTGGCCTGGTAGGGCGCGTTGTCTTCGAGCAGGGCTTTGAGCTCTTGCACGGCCTGGGCGGCATCTACCAGCGGGGGCAGGCGCAGGCTGAGCTTGAAGGCGGTGTAGGGGCGCAGCACGTTGCCTGCGTCTTGCAGCGTGGGAAAGCCCTCGGCACCCGTCACGCTGAGGGTTGGTTCCCAGGTGCGCTTGAGCAGGGCCTGCACCGGGTCAGTGGTGGTGGGCAGCGCAAAGGTGGTGGAGCCGCCGCAGTCGTAGTGTGCCCACGGAAAGCGCCGGTACACCTCTTCACCCAGGATGGCGGCGGTGGCCTGCGCCTGGGCCAGCCGGTCGGCAGGCACCTGGCAATGGAAGCTCTGGGGCAGCAGGCGGCCAGTCTTGCTGTCTTCCAGCCGGTCGAGCACCTGGCGCATGATGCGGAACGAGGAGGGCACCAGACCGGACGCGTCGCCCGAGTGGATGCCTTCGGTCAGGATCTCGACCTTGAGCGTGCCGCTGGCCATGCCGCGCAGGCTGGTGGTGAGCCACAGCTGGTCGTAGTTGCCGGCGCCGCTGTCCAGGCAGATCACCAGGCCCACATCGCCCAGGCGGGGGCGCAGGGCGTCGATGTAGGGCATCAGGTCGCGCGAGCCGCTTTCTTCGCAGGTCTCGATCAGGCCCACGATGCGGGGGTGGGGGACGTTCTGGCGCTTCAATTCCTGCACGGCGGCAATGCTGGCGTACACCGCGTAGCCGTCGTCTGCGCCGCCCCGGCCGTAGAGCTTGCCGTCTTCATATTTGGGCGTCCAGGGGCCCAGGTCGCTGCGCCAGCCGCTGAATTCGGGTTGTTTGTCCAGGTGGCCGTACATCAGCACCGTTTGCGGGGCGTGGGCCTGGGTGGCTTCGATCTCGAAGAACAGCACCGGGGTGCGGCCTGGCAGGCGCACGACTTCGAGCGTAAGACCTGCCACTTTTTGTGACTCGACCCAGGCGGCGGCGTTGCGCACCACGGTGTCCAGCAGACCCTGTTCGGCCCAGTCGGCCGCAAACATGGGCGACTTGGCCGGAATGGCGATGTAGTCGGTGAGCTGGCGCACGATGTCGCTGTCCCACGCCTGGCTTACCCGATCAAGTGCCAGTGCGGGTTCAAGGGCGATGGGGCGTACGCGGGCATTCATGGCGGGCTCCTGTCAGTGGGCATTGCAAAAACGCCATTCCAACACAAGCCGGCCCAGGCCGCCAAGGCGCAGCGCTATTCCGACGGCGCCTTGGGGCACACCGGCCAGGTGCGTGAAGGCGACGAGGGTTCTAAGACCCCGTTCCAAACCAGTTCTCAGAAAAGCGCTGGCTGTGTTTCGGGGCCCGAGTTGGCGGTGACCAGCGATGCGGGGCGGCGCAACGCCTCCACCACTTCCACGCGGTTGCGCCCCCGATCCTTGGCCTCGTACAAAGCCCGGTCGGCGGCAGAGATCAGCATGTCCCAATGGTCGCCGGGCTGCAGCCGGCCGCCGTATACGCCAATGCTCACTGTCACGGGAATGGGCTGGCCTTCGTGCTCCAGCCTCAGTGCCTGCACGGCATCGCACAATTGCTGTGCCAGCAGGTCGCCGCCCTTGGCTGTGGTGTCGGGCAGCAGCACCATGAACTCCTCACCGCCGTAGCGGCCCACCAGGTCTTGTGACCGCACCCGTTCGCGCAGCACCTCCACCACGCTACAGAGCACCTTGTCGCCCGCCTGGTGGCCGTAGCGGTCGTTCACATTCTTGAAGTGGTCGATGTCCACCATCATCAAGGCCATGGGTTCATGGGTGCGGATGGAGCGGGCGACATCGCGGTCCAGCGCTGCGATCACCGCGCGCCGGTTGGCCACGCCAGTGAGTGAATCCACGGCGGCCAAGCGGCGGTTGTCTTCATCTGCCCGGTCGCGGGCCATGAAAACAAACCCCATGGAAGCGACCAGCACCACCGCAAAGGTGCTCATGAAGGTGAGGGTTTGCACGGCGCTGGACTGCATCAGCTCCGCGCCCACCCAGGAGCTGATGCCCACCAGGCCTATGCGCAGCCCAAACACCAGCGTCTGAAAGCCGAGCGCCCCCACCACCAGCCATGCGCCGCGCCCGCCCATGGTCTTCCAGCGGGTGAGCAGGCAGCTCAGCAGCCACAGGTTCATGGAGCTCAGCAGCAGCCCGGCCACCACCACGCGCGCGGCGTAACTGTCTGCCAGCAAGGCCATGCAGCCAGCCATTAACAGCGGCAGCGCCACTGCGGCGGTGCGCGGCAGTCTGCGCCCCTGGAACTGCAACACCGCCGCCAGCAGGGACAGGTAGACCCCCATCAGCAAGGTGTTGCCCAGGACAATGGAGAAGATGTCAGGGATGGTGCCGCGCAATGCAAACAGCAAATGCGCCACCGCATTGAACAGCAGCCCCAGCGCCCACCACTGCACCCCATCGTGGCGCCGCTCTGCGCCCACCACGGCCATGCCACCGGCCGTCGTCAGGGACGACAGGATGATCATCGCCAGCATCGTGGGAACGTGTGCGAAAGCCAGGGCCATGGAAGGGCAGGTCAATGAATGTGCGTTGGAGAGTGGGGTGCCCCAAACAGGCCGACTGCGTGCGTGCTTGTCAGGCGCATTCCAGCGTAGACATGCTGGCACGAAATCAGCGTGCAGGGCAATAAGAAGTTGCGCTAGGAGCTACTGTTTTTATAGCGCGTGGCGCTACGCTGTCAGGCGTTTTCAAACAGGAACACGGCCGTGCCCGCCCGTGCATTGGGTAGCCAGCGCACTTCGCGCCCGTCCTGCAACCCGAACGAGTCGAGGATGCGCAGGCGGTTCTTGTGTGCCAGCACTTCAAAATCCTTGTACGTGCCCACGCGGATATTGGGCGTGTCGTACCACTGGTAGGGCAGGCGGCGCGTGACGGGCATGCGCCCTTGCAGGATGGACAGCCGGTTGGGCCAGTGCGCAAAGTTGGGGAAGGCCACCACGCCGGTGCGGCCCACACGGGCGGTCTCGCGCAGCATCACTTCGGCGTTGCGCAGGTGTTGCAGCGTATCGATCTGCAGCACCACGTCAAAACTGTTGTCGCCAAACATGGCCAGGCCTTCGTCCAGGTTGAGCTGGATCACATCGACCCCGCGCTGCACGCAGGCCAGCACGTTGGCGTCGTCAATCTCCACGCCATAGCCGGTGCAGCCGCGCTCGCGCTGCAGGTAAGACAGCATGGCCCCGTTGCCGCAGCCCAGGTCCAGCACGCGCGAGCCGTGGGGCACCAGGCGCGCCAGGGCTTCCATGGTGGATTGTTCGCTCATGCAAACTCCTTTGCAATGCTATCGAAATAAGAGCGCATTACGCTCATGTAACGGGCGTCATCGAGCAAAAAGGCATCATGCCCGTGGGGGGCGTCGATCTCGGCGTAGCTCACGCGGCGGCGGTTGTCGAGCAGGGCCTTGACGATCTCGCGGCTGCGCTGGGGCGAGAAGCGCCAGTCGGTGGTGAAGCTCACCAGCAGGAACTTGGCCTGTGCACGCGCCAGCGCCAGGGTGAGGTTGTTGGCGTGTGCGCGGGCGGGGTCGAAGTAGTCGAGCGCCCGGGTGATCAGCAGGTAGGTGTTGGCGTCGAAGTATTCGCTGAACTTGTCGCCCTGGTAGCGCAGGTAGCTTTCAATCTGAAATTCAATGTCCTGCGTGCTGTATTTCAGGTCCATGCCCTCGCGCAGCTGGCGGCCAAACTTCTCGTTCATCACGTCGTCGCTCAGGTACGTGATGTGCCCGATCATCCGCGCAATGCGCAGCCCGCGCTTGGGGATCACGCCGTGGCGGTAGAAGTGGCCGCCGTGGAAGTCCGGGTCCGTGACGATGGCGCGGCGGGCTACCTCGTTGAAGGCAATGTTCTCGGCCGTGAGGTTGGGCGCACTGGCCACCACCACGGCGTGGCGCATGCGCTCGGGGTACTGCAGCGTCCACGAAAGTGCCTGCATGCCGCCGAGGCTGCCACCCAGCACGGCGGCGAGCTGCTGTATGCCCAGGCGGTCGAGCAGGCGGGCCTGGGCGTTGACCCAGTCTTCCACCGTCACCACCGGAAAGTCTGCGCCGTAGATTTCGCCTGTGTCAGGGTGCGTGTGCATGGGGCCGGTGGAGCCGAAGCACGAGCCGAGGTTATTCACGCCGATGACGAAAAAGCGGTTCGTGTCCACCGGTTTGCCGGGGCCGATCATGTTGTCCCACCAGCCCTCGCTCTTGGGCTGGCCCTCGTACACACCCGCAACGTGGTGCGAGGCGTTGAGGGCATGGCACACCAGCACGGCGTTGGACTTGTCGGCATTGAGCGTGCCGTAGGTCTCGAAGGCCAGGTGATAGTCGCGGATGGACGCTCCGCTTTGCAGCGTGAGGGCCTCCGGAAAGTGCATGGACTGGGGCGTGGCAATGAACGACATAAAAAAACCCGACATCGCTAAAAACGAGGCCGGGCGGGTATGTCGGACGGGTCTTTAGCAGGATTTATAAAGCGCCCGCAAGCTGTGGCAAATCGGCGCGTTCGGCAAATATACCAAAAGCGCGCCGGTTTGACTGGCCTGTGTGCCTGCCATCACCCCGACTGGATCAAGTTGCGGGCGCAAAAATGGCCAGCAGGCCCAGCACCAGGAAGATCACTGCCGAGATCAGATGCACCGCGCGAATGGGCACCTTGCGCGTGATCTTGTCGCCCAGCCACACCACTGGTGCATTGGCAATCATCATGCCCAGCGTGGTGCCGGCCACCACCCACAGGTAGGCGTTGTACTGCGCGGCCAGCATGACGGTGGCAATCTGTGTCTTGTCGCCCATCTCTGCCAGGAAGAACGCCACCAGCGTGGTGCCGAACACGCCCCAGCGGGGCTTGCCATCGGCATCGCCTTCGTCGAGCTTGTCGGGGATCAGCATCCACGCCGCCATGGCGATGAACGAGGCGCCCAGAATCCAGCGCAACATCTGCGGGCCGATGAAGGTCGTGACCCAGGCGCCCACCGCGCCAGCCAGTCCATGGTTGACCAGCGTGGCCACCAAAATGCCCAGAACAATCGGCCAGGGTTTGCGGAAACGGGCTGCCAATACCAATGCGAGCAGCTGGGTCTTATCGCCCATCTCGGCCAGGGCGACGATGGCGGTTGAAACAAAAAAGGCTTGCATGGTGGGGTTTTTCAATCCGGCCGGATTGGTTGAGACGCGCATTGACTGCACCCCGACTCCGGCCATTGGATCGGCATGCAGTCAATGGTCTCGCCCAGCATTCAAGCCGCATACGCCATAGGTTTTCAAGAAACCCAAGTGTGTTGACGCATGCCCCGGCGCATTGCACTACCGGCGGGCTACTCCCCAAAGACCCCGGCATTTTAACGCACGCAATGCCTATTTACCCCTAGCTTAAAAAACACGGTTGAGAAATAAAAAACCACCAATCACCATAAAGTGATTGATAATGGATTCGCCTTTAAGCCGAGCTTTGCAACGCGCAAAGGCACCGAAGTAAGCGGTGATTGGTCAGTTTCGCGTCTTTGAAGTCGTCACAGGTTTGTTGATTGCGTCGGGCTCCATCGCGTTTTCATGTTTTTTCAGGAGTCCCTCATGGGCAACAAACTTTACGTGGGCAACCTGCCCTATTCCTTCCGCGACCAAGACCTGGAGCAGACTTTCAGCCAGTTCGGCTCGGTTGGCAGCGCCAAGGTCATGATGGAGCGTGATACCGGCCGCTCCAAGGGTTTCGGTTTTGTCGAAATGGGCAGCGATGCCGAAGCACAAGCTGCCATCCAAGGCGTGCATGGTCAAAACTTCGGCGGCCGTGATCTGGTCGTGAACGAAGCCCGTCCTATGGAACCACGTCCTCCCCGTAGCGGTGGCTTCGGCGGCGGCAACGGTGGTGGCGGCTACGGCGGCGGTGGTCGCAGCGGTGGCGGCGGCTACGGCGGCGGTGGTGGCGGCTACGGCGGCGGCCGCGGCGGTTACTAAGCACTCGCATGCAAGGCAGACAGTGTCTGCCTTCGCACAATCAAAGGAGCCTCAGGGCTCCTTTTTTGTTGTCTGAGACTTTGCCGCCACACTTGCTTTTTCCGGGGAAGTCCCTTGCTTTTTTTTTAAATTTGTGGCGCATAATGCCAGCGCGGGTTTTTCTCGTCCAAGGTTTGCGGTGATCCGTCAGTTTCGCGCTGAGAGCGTCATTGAGATTAGCTGGCTGCGTTTTCGGGACTCCATCGCTTTATTTATGTGTTTTTTAGGAGTCCCTCGATGGGCAACAAACTGTACGTCGGCAACCTGCCTTACTCGGTGCGCGACAGCGATCTGGAACAGGCTTTTGGCCAGTTCGGTGCCGTGACCAGCGCCAAGGTCATGATGGAGCGCGACACCGGCCGTTCCAAAGGCTTCGGCTTTGTGGAAATGGCCAGCGATGCCGAAGCGCAAGCTGCCATCAACGGCATGAATGGTCAGCCCCTGGGCGGCCGCAGCATCGTCGTGAACGAAGCCCGTCCCATGGAACCCCGTCCCCCACGCACTGGCGGCTTCGGCGGCGGCGGTGGTGGTTTTGGCGGTGGCCGCAGCGGTGGCGGCGGCTACGGTGGTGGCCGTGAAGGCGGTGGCGGTTACGGCGGTGGCCGTGGTGAAGGTGGCGGCTACGGTGGTGGCCGCGAAGGCGGCGGTGGGGGTTACGGCGGTGGCGGCGGCCGTGGCGATGGCGGCTACGGCGGTGGCCGTGGTGACGGTGGCTTCCGCAGCCCCTACGGCTCTGGCCCACGCAACGGCGGTCGCAACGGCGGCGGCGGTTACGGTGGTGGCAACGGCGGTGGCTACTGATCCTCGCCCGGCGCTTCTGCGCTAAAGCAACAAGCCCCTTCGGGGGCTTTTTTGTTGCCTGAACCTGTGTGAGCCCTCGCCCGCAGCTGGTGGCAAGCCCTCAAATGAAGGCGTCGTTCACTGCCCGGCTTCGGTCTGTCGGCGTTTGCGGGGCCTGCCGGCCAGCAGTTTGTCGAAGAGGGCATTGGGCAGCGCACGCAGCAATTTGGCGACGACTCCCATTTGCCAGGGGATGACGCGGTAGCTGACACCAGCGGCAATTGCCTGGTAAGCGCGCTCGGCGAAGTCCTCGGGTTGCATCAGGAAGGGCATGCTGTACCGGTTGGACCGGGTCAGCGGCGTGTCGATGTAGCCTGGCGAGAGGGTGACCACGCGCACGCCGAATGGGCGCATTTCACCGCGCAGGCTCTCGCAGTAGCTGATCACCGCAGCCTTGCTGGCGCAGTAGGCGCCGTGGCCGGGCAGCCCGCGAATGCCTGCCACGCTGGCGATGCCCACCAGGGTGCCGCTGCGGCGCTCGGTCATGCCTTGAGCGAAGGGGTGAAAGGTGGCTGCCAGCCCCAGGTTGTTGGTGGCGAAGGTGCGGGCCATGACGTCCAGGTCTTCCCGCACGGCGGTGTCCATGCCCACGCTGATGCCTGCGTTGGCAATCACCACATCGGGCAGGCCCTGGCGCGCGATGCATTCGGCGCCTGCTGCCACGATGCTGTCTACCACAGCCACGTCTGCACTATAAATTTCGTAGCTGCTGGCGCTTATCTGGTGGGCGTCAGCCCATGATTTGACTTCAGAGGTGCGCCGGGCCGCCAGTGCCAGCCGGTAACCTGCCTGGTGAAAGCGCAGGGCCAATGCCTGCCCGATTCCGCTGGAAGCGCCAGTGATGAAGACGAGGGGCTGGGTCATGGCGGCAAAGGCTGGGCGCGGGCGCAGCAGTTATTTGGCGGGTGTGGGCATCAGCACGCCGCGCACACGCCCATTGAGCTGCAGCACCTGGTCGAGGTTGTCGTATTCCATGGTGTCTGCGGTGAAGCGGTCGTTGCCGCGCGTGAGTTGCACGGGGCGGTTGGACCGCACCTTTTCTTCCTGGGTGAAGGCGTGCAGGAATTCGCCCCGGAACTCCAGCCGGGGCTGGGCAGACGCACTGCCACCCGCTGGTGTGGGCTCGCGCGTGACCACGGCGTTGCCGAAAAGCTGAACCTCGGAGCCATCGCCGTTGCTCAAGGCGCGGTCAGCGCGGGCGACGGTGAGGCGGCCGTTGGGCGCCACCGAGCGCATGCGGGCCTGGTCGATCTCCAGCGTGTCGGTGCCGGGGTAATGGCGGGCGGTTTCGCCCATCACCTCGCTTTGCAGGCGGCCTGTGGCGTCAAAGCTCTTCACCGCAAAGTTTTTCATCGAATAGTCGGGCTGGTCGGGCGCAGTCGCAGACTGCGACGCGGCCAGCGGCGCGGGGGCGTTGCGCACCAGCCACCAGGTGCCCAGCGCGAGCAGGCCCATCAGCAGCACAGGCAGGTACAGCGACAGGCGTTCCCACCCTTGTTGAGCCCAGCGCATCATGTGGCGTACCCTGCAAGCAGGCCTGCATAGGCCCCGGTGGCCACCAGCAGCAAATCGCAGAATTCGCGCGCTGCGCCTTCACCGCCGCGCGCCTGGGTGGTGTAGTGCGCGCAGTGGCGCACTTCGATGTGGGCGTTGTGCGGGGCGCACGCCAGGGCGCTGCGGCGCATCACCGGCAGGTCGGGCCAGTCGTCGCCCATGGCGGCGGCCTGGCTCCAGTTCAGGCCCAGCGTGGCCAGCACCTGCTCTGCGGCAGGGCGTTTGTCTTCGGTGCCGAACACGGCATGTTCCACGCCCAGTGCCTTCAGGCGCACACGCAGCGGAGCAGAGTCGCGCCCCGTGATCACAGCGGGCGTGATGCCAGCCTTTTGCAGCAGCTTGATGCCGTGGCCGTCCAGCGTGTGGAAGCGCTTGAGCGTTTCGCCACTTTCACTGAACAGCAGGCCGCCATCCGTCAGCACGCCGTCCACGTCGAAAAAGGCCACGCGCACGGGCTGCGCACGCAGGAGCAGTTCGGGGTCGAAATTCAGAACAGGCTGGGTCATGTCAGGGAGCCATGGAGATACAGGCACGGGCCAGGCCAGCGCACCCGTGGAGCCGGCTTTGCCGGGCCACCGGGTGCGTCCACCCTTGGGGGGAAGGCGCGCAGCGACTCAGGGGGGTCATATGACTTTTGCCCGCATCAGGTCGCCAATGTGGACCACGCCAGTCAGCACGCCTGCGGCATCGGCCACCAGCACGCTGGTGATGCCGTGGGCTTCCATCAGTTCGGCGGCATCTACGGCCAGTGCGTCGGGGGCGATGCGGCGGGGCGAGGGGTGCATGACCTGGGCGGCCGTGGCGGCGCGCAAGTCTGCCCCGGCTTCGATGCGCCGGCGCAGGTCGCCGTCGGTAAAGATGCCTTGAATGTGGCCCGCAGCGTCCACGATGGCGGAGCAGCCCAGGCCCTTGGCGCTCATCTCGCGCATCAGGTCGCTGAAGCTGGCTTCGGGGCTCACGCGGGGCACCTGATCGCCACTGCGCATCACGTCGCTCACATGGGTGAGCAGTTTGCGGCCCAGCGAGCCGCCGGGGTGCGAGCGGGCAAAGTCTTCGGGGCGGAAGCCCCGGGCGTCTAGCAGGGCCACGGCCAGAGCGTCGCCCATGGCCAGTTGGGCGGTGGTGCTGGCGGTGGGGGCCAGGTTCAGCGGGCAGGCTTCGCGCTCCACGCTGCAGTCCAGCACCAGGTCAGCGTGCTTGGCCAGGGTGGACTGCAGACCGCCGGTCAGCGCGATCAGGGGTGCGCCCAGGCGCTTGAGCACGGGCAGGATGGCGGTGAGTTCACCGCTCTCGCCGCTGTTGGAGATGGCCAGCACCACATCGGCGCCAGTGACCATGCCCAGATCGCCGTGGCTGGCCTCTGCGGGGTGCACAAAGAATGCAGGGGTGCCGGTGGACGCCAGGGTGGCGGCAATCTTGCGGCCCACATGGCCGCTCTTGCCCATGCCCATCACCACCAGGCGGCCGGTGGTGGCCAGCACCATCTGCACGGCCTGGGCAAAGCGCTCGTCCACCCGGGCCGCCAGGCCCGTGAGCGCAGCGGCTTCGATTTCAAAGGTCTCGCGCGCCAGGCGCAAGGCTTGCGCCGTGTCAAAAGGAAGGGGCGTGAAGGGGCTGACAGTCATGGCAGGATTCTATCGACCGGGGCCGCTGGCGGCCTGTTGCCGGGCCTTTCGGCCGTCTTGCCAGCGGCGCAGGTGCGATCTGCACTGCCCCGCGCCCCTTTGCTGCAGCGGCAGGTGCGCAAACTTGTAACGCTCGGATAGCATCGCTGTATGTCCTCACTTGCTCTGACTTTGCTTTATTTGCTGGCCGCAGTGCTGGGCGTGGTTACCTGTCGCAGTCTCAAATTGCCACCCATGCTGGGCTATCTGGCCGCGGGCGTGCTGATCGGCCCCCACGCCATGGCGCTGGCGCAAAACTCCGAGGGGGTGCGGCACCTGGGCGAGTTTGGGGTGGTGTTTTTGATGTTTGCCATCGGACTCGAATTCAGCCTGCCCAAGCTGCTGGCCATGCGCAAGCAGGTGTTTGGGCTGGGGCTGATGCAGGTGTTGCTGACCATGGCCGTGGTGACCGTGGGTGGCGTGGCGTTGTCGCATTGGGTGGGCGGCATCTGGGATATGGGCTGGCAGACGGCGCTGGCGCTGTCAGGCGTGCTGGCCATGAGCAGCAC
Source organism: Acidovorax sp. IB03 (assembly GCF_016406015.1). Taxonomy (NCBI): domain Bacteria; kingdom Pseudomonadati; phylum Pseudomonadota; class Betaproteobacteria; order Burkholderiales; family Comamonadaceae; genus Acidovorax; species Acidovorax sp. IB03. The sequence continues at coordinate 16,111 of NZ_JAEFCH010000018.1, forward strand.
CGCCATCGTGGTCAAGCTGATGGCCGAGCGTGCTGAGCTGGAAAGCGAGCACGGCCGCAGGGTGATGGGCATTCTGCTGTTCCAGGATTTGGCCGTGGTGCCGCTGCTGATTTTGATTCCAGCCCTGGGCTCTGCGTCGGAACATTTGCTGCCCGCATTGGGCTGGGCGCTCATCAAGGCCGTGGTTCTGGTGGGGCTGTTGCTCACGGGCGGGCAGCGCTTCATGCGCTGGTGGCTGACCCTGGTGGCCCGCCGCAAGAGCGAAGAGCTGTTCATGCTGAACCTGCTGCTCATCACCCTGGGCCTGGCCTGGCTGACCGAACTGGCGGGCCTGAGCCTGGCGCTGGGCGCGTTCATTGCCGGCGTGCTGGTGTCAGAAACCGAATACCGCCACCAGGTGGGCACGGACATTCGCCCCTTCCACGATGTGCTGCTGGGGCTGTTCTTCATCACCATCGGCATGATGCTGGACTGGCACATTCTGGTAGACCGCTGGGCGCTGGTGCTTGCGCTGCTGGCGGTGCCGCTGCTGGTCAAGGCGGTCATCATTCTGGTGCTGGCGCGGCTGATGGGGGCGACCACAGGGGTGGCGTTGCGCTCGGGGCTGTTCCTGGCGCAGGCGGGCGAGTTTGGCTTTGTGCTGCTGTCGCTCACCCAGGAAAACGGGCTGGTGCAGCCCGCGCTGATGAACCCGATCCTCGCGGCCATGGTGCTGTCGATGCTGGCCACGCCCTTCCTCATCATGTACAGCAACCGCATCGTGATGAAGCTGGTGGCCAGCGACTGGATGCAGCAGTCGCTGCAGATGACCACCATTGCGCGCAAGACCATCAACACCAGCAAGCACGTCATCATCTGCGGCTACGGCCGCTGCGGCCAGAACCTGGCGCGCATGCTGGAGCGCGAAGGCATTCCCTACATGGCGCTGGATCTGGATCCCGACCGGGTGCGCCAGGCTGCAGCTGCAGGCGATTCGGTGGTGTATGGCGATGCCACCCGCCTGCAAGCCCTGATGGCGGCCGGCCTGGTGCGCGCCAGTGCCGTGGTGGTGACCTACATCGACGTGCCCGCCGCCCTCAAGGTGCTGGCCAACACCCGTTCGCACGCGCCGCAAGTGCCCGTGGTGGTGCGCACGCAGGACGATGCCCACCTCGACAAACTGCAGGACGCTGGCGCCACCGAAGTGGTGCCCGAGGCCATTGAAGGGTCCCTGATGCTGGCCAGCCACGCACTGGCGCTGGTGGGTGTGCCCATGCGGCGCGTGCTGCGCGTGGTGCAGGACCAGCGCGATGCCCGCTACAACATGCTGCGCGGGTACTTCCATGGGGCGGATGACGACACCCCGAACGAACGCGACCAGGAGCGCATGAGCACCGTGAGCCTGCCTCCAGGAGCCAAGGCCTTGGGCAGCCCGCTGGGCGATCTGGCCTTGACAGCGGTGGGGGTGCGCGTGGTCAACCTGCGACGCGCCAATGGTCACCAAGCTGCGGCAGCAGACGACGCCGTGCTGCAAGAGGGCGACACCCTGGTGCTGTCGGGCCACCCGACTGCCTTGGCGTTGGCCGAAGACAAGCTGCTGCGCGGCTAGCACGGCTCGCCCGCCCCGGCGCTGCCTGCCAGCGGGGGGCGGAGATTTGGATGAAATTGGCCTGTAGCGTTTATGCAGTAAGCGCAAGCAGCTATGATTTTAATAGCGACTAAAGCTGATCTGCTGGTACCGGCCTGCCAAACAGGTAGCCCTGAAACTGGTGGCAGCCGTTGCGCAGCAAGAACTCGCGCTGGCCTTCGGTTTCCACCCCTTCGGCCACCACATCCAGCCCCAGGCTCTGGGCCAGGGTGACGATGGTGCAGGCGATGGCGGCGTCGTTCGGGTCGGTGAGCACGTCGCGCACAAAGCTCTGGTCGATCTTGAGCTGGTCCAGCGGCAGCCGCTTGAGGTAGCTCAGCGACGAGTAGCCGGTACCAAAGTCGTCCAGCGAGAAGCCCACGCCCTGCTCGCGCAGGGCGCGCATCTTGGCAATGCCGTCTTCCACGTCCTGCAGCAGCAGGCTTTCCGTCAGCTCGATCTTGAGCTGGTGCGCGTTGGCGCCGCTTTCCCGCAGCGCGTCCAACACCCGCTTCACGAAATCGGGGTGGCGAAACTCCTGTGCGCTGACGTTCACGGCCACTGTCCAGTCGCAAGTGTCCGGCTGCTGGCTCCACTGTGCCAGCTGGGTGCAGGCCATGCGCAGCACCTGCTGGCCCAGCGGCAGGATCAGGCCTGTTTGTTCGGCCAGCGGAATGAATTCGCCCGGCGACACCATGCCGCGCTGGGGGTGGTGCCAGCGCACCAGGGCTTCCACGCCCATGCGGTGGCCGGCGGCGTTCACCACGGGCTGGTAGTGCAGCAGAAACTCGTTGCGCTCAATACCGAGGCGGATGTCGCCTTCCAGGGCCGAGCGTGCCGATGCCGCCGCCTGCATGGCCGGGTCAAAAAAGCACAGGGTGTTGCGGCCCTGGGCCTTGGCCTGGTACATGGCCAAATCCGCGCGCTTGAGCAGCTCATGCACCGACTGCTCCTGGTTGCGAAACAGCGTGATGCCGATGCTGGGCGTGCTGTACAGCACGGCGTCTTCCAGCATATAGGGCCGGCTCAGCTCCTGCAGCACTTTTTGCGCGACCAGTTCGGCTTCTCCCGCCGCTTCGGTGGGCTCCGGCGGCAGCCCTTGCAGAACCAGCACAAATTCGTCGCCGCCCAGGCGGGCCACCGTGTCGCTGGCCCGCACACTGGCGGTGATGCGCTGGGCCACCAGGGTCAGCAGCCGGTCACCCCATTCGTGCCCCAGGGTGTCGTTGATGCCCTTGAAGTTGTCCAGGTCCAGAAACAGCAAGGCCCCGTGGGTGCCTTTGCGGGCACTTTGGGTGACGGCGCGCTCCAGGCGGTCCATCAGCAGGCGCCGGTTGGGCAGGCCGGTAAGCTCGTCGTAGAACGCCAGGCGCTGGATCTCTGCTTCGGCCCGCTTTTGCGCCGTGATGTCGCGCCCGATGCCCCGGTAACCCGCAAACTGGCCTTGCTTGTCAAAGATGGGCTCTCCGCTGACGGACACCCACATCCACTCGCCCGAGGGCTTGCGGCGCTGGATCTCGAAGTTGTGGAACACCTCGTGGGCCTGCAGCTTGGCACGGTGTTCCCGCCACAGCTTGTCATCCACAAAGGTGTTGTCCAGCTCCCAGCGGGTGCGGCCGTAGAAGGAGTCGTCCTGGATGCCCACCTGGTTGCTGGAGCGCCCGTCCAGCCGCACAAAGCGCAGTTGCTCGTCCTGCTCCCAATACCAGTCGGAGGACAGGTGAGTCAGGCTGCGCCAGCGCGCTTCACTTTGGCGCAGGGCCTCCAGGGTGCCCACGTAATCGGTCACGTCGGTGAACGTGCGTACCAGGCCGCCGTCGGGCATGGTGCGGGTGCGCACTTCCAGGGACCGCCCCTTGCTCGTGCGGCGCACATAGGTGTCGGGCACCGTCTGGCCGCGCCCTTTCACCGCGTATTCGGCTTGCACGTAGGCCCGCGCGCCGGCTTCTATCAGCTCAAAGCCCTGGCCAAAGTCGCCACGCTCGGTTTGAAAGCGCACGATGTCTTCGTGGGTGGGCTCGGTGGCCATGAACTCGCGGGGCAGCTCCAGCAGTTCCAGGTAGCGCTGGTTGAACACGCGGATCTTGCCGTCGGCATCCACCTTCACGATGCCCTGCGGGACGCTGGCCAGCGTGGCTTCCAGGGCGTTGGTTTTTTCACCCAGCAGCGCGCTGGTGCGCACCAGCTGGGCGTCCACCTGGCGCCGGTCTTCTTCCGCCCGGCGCGCCATTTCCAGCTGGCCCACGGTGCTGAGCAGCGGCTGCAGGAACTGGATGTCCGCACTGCCGTAGCCGCTGTGGCTGTTGGCCAGCACCACCACGGCCACCAGCTCCTGCGCGGCATGGATGGGCAGCGCCATGCAAGCCCCCAGCGGCGGCAGCCCGGCGGGCAGCGGCTGGCAACTGGCGTCGGCGTCTTTCAGAATCAAGGGCTGTTCGTGTTTCAGCACCTGCCCGACCAGTGGGGTGGTGTTGTCAAAAACCCGTGCCTCCTGAAGGCGGCGCACGGTCTGCATGCGCGTGGCCTCATCCCGGCGGATGTCCGTCATGGCGTGCAAGTGCAGCGTGGGCGAGCCACCGGGCGTGTGCTGTACGTGGCCCACCATGCCAAAGCTGCTGCGGGTCAGCTCCATCAGCTCGTCGAGCAGGGCATCGAAAGCAGCTTCGGGCTTGGCACTGGCAATGAACACCGCCTGCGCCCGCGAGATGGCCTGTAGCAAGCGGTGCTGGCGGGTGAGCATGGCCTCGGCGGACCGCCGCGCGCGGGCGCTGGTGCTGCGTTCCAGCACGGCCTCAATCTGCGCAGGCAGCGCCAGCAGGTAGTTGGAATCGGGGTCTTGCACCGCAAAGTCGGCAAACCCATGGCGCATGGCATGTGCCGCATGGCCTTCCAGCCCCGGCCGCACCAGCACCAGGGCGGGAATGCCCTGCAGCACCTCCAGTACATCAAAGGCGGTGCCGTCTTGAAGTTGGTGACGGCAGATCACGATGTCCACGCCGCCCTGGCGCACACGCTGCAGCCCCGCCTCCACGCTGGTGGCCACATCCACCTGCCAGCCCAGCCAGGGGTCGGCCAAGGCCGACACCACCACCTGCGCGTGGCAGGCATTGTTGTCAATGAGAAGGACGCAGATAGGCATGGCGATGCAAGGTTACCGGCCCAATTGCAAGAGCCGTACCCGGCCGCATGCCGCAGCCGTTACCGAAGGGGGCCAGGGACAGGGCCCGGGGTACAAGTACGTTGGCTTCATTGCAGTTCTGTGCGTGCGGGGGCGAACCAGAGTGGCTCGCTTGCCATTGTGCAGAGAAGTCGCCCACGGCGCACACAATTTGGAACAATATCGGGCTTGGCGTTGTTCTACTGTGCAGTGTGCGCGGGTCAGCGCCGCCTGGGAACCCGTGTTTTCGCGCCCCCAGGGCTTTTTCCCCCGCGGGGGCTTCGCCCCTTTGGGGTGCTTTTTTTGCCGCAATGCGCTTGCTTCAGGCGCGCGGCCTCATGCCATGCAGTCGTTCAGCGTCAACCAATACCTTCGTCAACACATCCGCACCGTGCCCGACTGGCCCGCGCCCGGTGTGCAGTTCCGAGACATCACGCCCCTGCTGCAGGACCCCAAGGTGTTCCGCGTGCTGATCGACGCCTTTGTGCACCGCTACATGGACAAGGCCCTGCGCCCCGACGTGGTGGCCGGGCTGGATGCGCGTGGCTTCATTCTGGGCGCCGTGGTGGCCTATGAGCTGAACGTGGGCTTCGTGCCCATCCGCAAAAAGGGCAAGTTGCCCTTCACCACCGTGGAAGAGACCTACGAGCTGGAATATGGCAGCGCCACGGTGGAGCTGCACACCGATGCCGTGAAACCCGGCGACCGCGTGCTGCTGATTGACGACCTGATTGCCACCGGCGGCACCATGATGGCTGGGCGCCGCCTGCTGGAGAAGCTGGGCGCCACCGTCACCGAGGGCGCGGCCATTGTCGATTTGCCCGAACTGGGTGGCTCGGCCCGGCTGAAAGAGTCTGGCTTGCCGCTGTTCACGCTGGTGGACTTTGCCGGCCATTGATGCTTGCTACCGCCTGCATCTAGCCGCCTTCGGGCGGCTTTTTTGCTTCATTGCGCGCGAATACCATTTTTGCAAAACCCTGTGTTTTGACTTTGATGGTAAGAATTCGTAGACTTTTCCCGTGTTTCACTACCTGCCACGCAGGTGTTCAACCCTTGAGTGAAGTGCTGCCGGGAGTCGTGCTTGCGACTCTGTATTGCCAACGCATTGGCAATGGCAGCGCCCGGAGCGGGCATGCGTCCGCTCCAACCATGTCGAGCGAGCTGGTCTCGCGCAGCGGCCCGTCCGCTACTCGACCCTTGCGCACGTGTGCCGCGTGCCATCCGGGTCGGTCTCTGTAAATCCCACGTTTTTCGTGCCGTTCGGCGCGCCGCATGGCGCTGCCAGGCTGCTGCATCGCCAAAGCGTGGGCTTGTCGCCCTTCTCGGACCTTGCGCTCGTGCGGGGCGGCTTGTGTCGTTCAACCGGGAGGAGGAAGTCCATGGCAAAACAAATCGTTATTGATCACGTGTTCAAGGTCTTTGGAGACGATCCACAAGAGGCCCTGGCGCTGGTTCGCCAAGGCCTGAGCAAGCAGGAAGTCCTGGCCCGCACGGGGCAGTCCATCGGGGTGTTTGACGCCCACCTGTCGATCGAGGCGGGCGAGATTTTTGTGGTCATGGGCCTGTCGGGCTCAGGCAAATCCACCCTGGTGCGGCTGCTGAATTTGCTGATTGAACCCAGCGCCGGTCGCATCCTGGTGGACGGGGTGGACATCGCGCAACTGCCCGACGCGCAACTGCGGGCGCTGCGCCGCAAAGACATCAGCATGGTGTTTCAGTCGTTTGCCCTGATGCCTCACATGACGGTGCTGGACAACACGGCCCTGGGCCTGGAACTGGCGGGCGTGGATCGCGCCCAGCGCCAGGCGCAGGCAGCCCAGGCGCTGGAGCAGGTGGGCCTGGCCGGGTGGGGCGACAGCTACCCGGACGAACTCTCCGGCGGGATGCAGCAGCGCGTGGGGCTGGCCAGGGCGCTGGCATCGGACCCTTCCATCCTGCTCATGGATGAAGCGTTTTCGGCGCTGGACCCCATCATCCGCACCGAAATGCAGTCGGAGCTGCTGCGCCTGCAAAAGGTGCGGCGGCGCACCATCGTCTTCATCTCGCACGACCTGGACGAGGCCATGCGCATTGGCGACCGCATCGCCATCATGAAAGATGGGCAGGTGGTGCAAGTGGGCACGCCCGACGACATCCTGCGCAACCCCGCCAACGACTATGTGCGCAGTTTCATCCGCGGTGTGGACGCGGCTGCCGTGTTCAAGGCTTCCGACATCGCCCGAAAGCCCCTCACCGTGGTGGCCGAGCATGCCGACCGGGGCTCGCGCGCGGCGTTGAAGATGCTGCAGGACCAAGACCGCGAGTACGCGTATGTGGTCAGCCCCGCGCAGCAGTTTTTGGGGGTGGTGTCGGCAGAGTCCTTGCGCTCGGCTTTGGCAGGGCACCAGGGGCCCTTGGGTCTGGCGCATGCCTACCTGCCAGCGGTGCAGCCCATCGTGGCGGACGAACCCGTCAGCGAGCTGTTTGGCCGCGTCGCCAGTGCGCCCTTCGCGATGCCCGTGGTGCAGCCGGACGGCCGCTTTGGTGGCGCCATCAGCAAGACCACCTTGCTCAAGTTTCTGGACCGGGACACCCCGCCGGTGCCGCCTTCGCAGCCCGCTTTGGCATCGGCGCAGATGCACTGATCTGCCCCAAGCCGCCCTGCCATTCCAGAATTTGAAAGACCCTGAACCATGTCCGATCTGACCGTTGAAAAGAATCCTTACGAAGCGCCATCCTCCCAAGCACCCATGACCGCAGACGCCGCGCCGCCGCAACCCGACCAGGCGGCACAGGCGGCAGACAACCCGTGGGCCACCCCCGATGCCGCCAGCACGGCCGCGCCTGACAACCCTTGGGGCGACACCGTCGCCACCCCGGATGCCGGGGGCGACTGGATGGGGGCGGCCCCCACCGCGCCCCTGGACGCGACCACGGGCGTGGACGGCGCCGACCCCGGCTTTGCGCTGCACCAGCTGTGGGACGGCAGCCTGCCGGTGGAGTCCTGGATCAACCAGGGACTGGACTGGGTGGTGACGAATTTCCGTCCTTTCTTCCAAGCGGTGCGAGGGCCCATCGATGGCGTGCTCACCCAGATGGAGGGCTTGCTGCAAAGCGTGCCGCCGCTGTGGATGGTGGCCATTTTGAGTCTGCTGGCCTGGCAGTGCGCGGGCCGTGGTGTGGCCATCGGTGCCGCAGTGTCCTTGCTGCTGGTGGCCATGCTGGGCATCTGGCCCGAGGCCATGGTCACGCTCTCTCTGGTGCTGACCTCGCTGGCGTTTTGTATGGCCATTGGCTTGCCGCTGGGCATCCTGCTGGCGCGCAGCGACCGCGCGCAGCGCTGGATGCGCCCGTTCCTGGACGCCATGCAAACCACGCCCGCCTTTGTCTATCTGGTCCCTGTCGTGATGCTGTTTGGCATCGGGAATGTGCCGGGTGTGGTGGTCACCATCGTGTTCGCGCTGCCTCCGCTGGTGCGGCTGACCAACCTGGGTATTCGCCAGGTGCGCCCGGACCTGATTGAAGCGGCCCGCGCCTATGGTGCTTCGCCCTGGCAAATGCTGGTCAAGGTGCAGCTGCCGCTGGCCATGCCTTCCATCATGGCGGGCATCAACCAGTCGCTGATGCTGTCCTTGTCCATGGTGGTCATCGCTTCCATGATCGCGGTGGGTGGCCTGGGCCAGATGGTGCTGCGTGGCATCGGGCGCCTGGACATGGGGCTGGCCACGGTGGGTGGCCTGGGCATTGTGTTGCTGGCCATCACCCTCGACCGCGTCACCCAGGCCATGGGCCAGCCGCGCCGTGGCACGCGCCACTGGTGGCAAGCCGGCCCGGTGGGCCTGGTGGTTGGGCTGGTGGCGCGCTTTCGCGCAGCGCCTGCCCAGCGTGTGCCCCACGCGCCAGCAGACATGGCCGACGGCGCCCCGCTGCCCGCTGCCCCTGCGACGGCTTGACGCGAGCGCATCCATCTGCGCGCCCACCTGCGCATTCCCCGCGCTCATCTCATCTTTTGATCGTTGCGAACCCGCTGTGGTGGCGGGCGCGCCGGTCTATTGCATTCAAACCACTGTGAAGGAGCACATTCATGCACAACCCAAAACTGATTTCAGCCGTTTCTCTGCGGGCGCGTCAGCACATCGCCAAGGCGCTGGCGGTCGGCGCGTTGTCGTTCGTGGCTGCCAGCGCCGTACAGGCCGATGCGACCTTGCCCGGCAAGGGCACCACCGTTCAGCCCATCCAAAGCTCGATTGCGGAAGAAGCGTTTCAGACCATACTGGTCTCCAAGGCGCTGGAGAAGTTGGGTTACACCGTCAAAGCGCCCCAGGAAACCGAGTACGCCACCGGCCATCTGGCTCTGGCCAATGGTGATGCCACCTTCATGGCCACCCATTGGGATCCGCTGCACGCCGACTTCTATCGCAACGCGGGCGGTGACGACAAGCTGTGGCGGCAGGGCACTTATGTGCGCAATTCCTTGCAGGGCTACCTGATCGACAAGAAGACCGCCGACCAATACAAGATCACCCACATCTCGCAACTGTCCGACCCGGCTCTGGCCAAGCTGTTTGACACCAATGGCGACGGCAAGGCCGACTTGACCGGTTGCAACCCCGGCTGGGGCTGCGAGCTGGTCATCGAGCACCAACTCACGGCCTACAAGTTGCGCGGCACCATCACGCACAACCAGGGCAGCTATGCCGCACTGATTGCCGACACCATCGCGCGCTACAAGCAAGGCAAGCCCATCCTGTACTACACCTGGACGCCCTACTGGGTCAGCGGTGTGCTGCAGCCGGGCAAGGACGTGGTCTGGCTGCAGGTGCCGCATTCATCGCTGCCTGGCGAGCAGGCCAAGCTCAGCACCCAGCTGCCAGACGGGAAGGACTTCGGCTTCACGGTCAACACCCAGCGCATCGTGGCCAACAAGGCGTTTGCGCAGAAGAACCCTGCGGCCGCCAAGCTCTTTGAAGTCATGCAACTGCCGGTGGCGGATGTCAACGCGCAGAACCTGCGCATGCGCGATGGCGAGAACAAGCCCCAAGACATTGAGCGCCATGTGAATGGCTGGATCAAGGCCCACCAAAAGACCTTTGATGGCTGGGTGGCGCAGGCGCTTGCGGCGCGTTAACGCAGACGTAGTCAGGCGCCGCAGCGCGCCTGCTCGGCCAGCCGCTGCGTGAGCCAGCCTGCAAAGTCATTCCAGTGGGTGTGTGTCATGGTGCTCCTCCACTGTGGTCAGGCAACCGCTGGGGCGGCTTGTGCCACCGGCGCGTTCTGTTTGCGTGCCCAAGCCTTCTCATGGAAGAAGAAGGCCACCGCCTGCACCGTGGGCTCCAGCAAGCTCAGGGTGAGCGACGCGAGCAAATTGCCCGTCACGGCGTAAGCCACCATGGCAGCCACGCAGATGTGGATGACGTAGTAGCTGGCCGTCTTCAAGAGCATGGTTTTGTTCTGATGGGCGATGTGGCGGATGTGGGACATGGCGGGCTCCTCAATCGGTGGTGGTGCCGGGTGAGCGGCTTGGGTTCAAATGGTAGTCATTCTCAATAGCAATAACCAATGAAAAAGTTATAATCTGAAGATAGAGGCTATGTATGGGGCGTCCGCTGCGTGCGCCTGCGCCTGCCATGTGCCCCTGTTCCCCCTTGGGAGGCGACACCCCTGTTGCTATGATGGTCGGCCTTACAACAGCGATCACGCAAGGGAGAAGACATGGCCCTGATGGACTTCATCAAGAAGCAGTTCATTGACGTCATCCAGTGGACGGAAGACAGCGACGGCACGCTTGCCTGGCGCTTCCCCATGGCGGGCATGGAAATCCAGAACGGCGGCACGCTGGTGGTGCGCGAGTCGCAGATGGCCATCTTCGTGAACGAAGGCCAGGTGGCCGACGTGTTTGGCCCCGGCACCTACAAGCTCACCACGCAGACGCTGCCGGTGCTGACCTACCTGAAGAACTGGGACAAGCTTTTTGAGTCCCCCTTCAAGAGCGACGTGTACTTCTTCAGCACGCGCCAGCAGATCGACCAGAAGTGGGGCACGCCCCAGCCCATCACGATCCGCGACAAAGACTTTGGTGCGGTGCGCCTGCGCGCCTTCGGCAACTACGCCTTCCGCATTGCCGACCCCAAGCTGTTCCACACCGAAATCTCCGGCACCCGCGAGTCCTACACCGTGGCCGAGGTGGACGGGCAGCTGCGCGGCCTGGTGCTGCAAAACATCAGCAACGCCATTGCCAGCAGCGGCCTGCCGTTCCTGGACCTGGCCGCCAACCAGATCGCCTTTGCCAACGCCCTGGCGCAAGAACTGCAACCGGCCTTTGCCAAGATCGGGCTGTTGCTCGAAGCCATGACGGTGCAAAACGTCTCGCTGCCTGAAGAGCTGCAAAAGATCCTCGACCAGAAGATCGGCATGGGCATGGTCGGCAACGACATGGGCAAGTTCATGCAGTACCAGACGGCGCAGGCCATCCCCAAATTTGCCGAAGGCGCTGGCAACGGTGGTGGTGTGGCGGGTGATGCCATGGGCTTGGGCGCGGGCGTTGCCCTGGGCCAGGTGCTGGCGCAGAACCTGCAGCAAGGCCTGCAGGGCGGCGCGGCACAGGCGGCCCCCGCTGCAGCGGCCCCGGTGGGCGTGCGGCCCGACGAAGTCATGGCCACGCTGGAGAAGCTGGCCGACCTCAAGGCCAAGGGCATCCTCACCCAGGAAGAGTTCGACACCAAGAAGGCAGAGCTGCTGAAAAAGCTGGTCTGACCGGATCTTGATTGCTATTGAATCAATAGCTACTAGCGCTTGATGTATAAGGGCTGGAGGCATATTTTGCCTTCAGCCCTTGTTCGCAAGTGAAGCCTTCTTGCCCACTGCCTTCCCATGGCCACAGACCCCACCCAGCGCGCCTATCGCGCACCCTGCCCCGGCTGTGGCGCGCCGGTGGAATTCAAAAGTGCCCAGTCCACCCATGCCGTCTGCGGCTACTGCCAAAGCACGGTGGTGCGCAGTGGCGACGTGCTCACGCGCCTGGGCAAGATGGCCGAGCTGTTCGACGACCACAGCCCGTTGCAGCTTTTTGCCAGTGGGCGCATCACCCTCGATGGCAAGGAGCAGCCCTTCACCCTGATCGGCCGCCTGCAGTTCAAAAGCGATGCAGGCGTGTGGACGGAGTGGGTGGCCTTTCTGGAAGACGGCAGCACCGCCAGCCTGGGGGAGGACAACGGCTCCTACGTCTTCACCCGCAAGATCGACCCCGGCCGCGAGCTGCCCGAAGCCAGCCGCTTTCGCCTGGGGGCCACCACCGCCATCAACGGCAAGAGCTATAGCGTTGCCTACAGCGGCAGTGCGCAGCTGGTGTCTGCCCAGGGCGAACTGCCCCAACTGCCGCCGCTGGGCCAACCGTTTGACATGGTGGAGCTGCGCGGCGCCGATGGTGAGGTGCTCAGCATCGACTACGGCCATACCCCGCCCAGCGTGGAGCGGGGGCGCTCGGTGCTGCTGGAAGACCTCAAGCTGCAGGGCCTCAAAGACGAATCGGCCAAGGAAGAAAAAGGCCGGCAGTTCAACTGCCCGCATTGCGGCGCACCGGTGCAGGTGCAGCTGTCCACCACCAAGAGCCTGACCTGCGGCTCGTGCAACAGCCTCATTGACCTGCACAGCGGCGTTGGCGGCGAGCTGCGTGCCGCCGTGCAAGACGAGCCCGTGCAGCCCCTCATCCCCCTGGGCAGCAAGGGCCAGTTGCAGGGCGTGCACTGGCAGGTGGTGGGCTTTCAGCACCGCATGGGCGTGGAGCCCGGCGACGATGAGCACTTTGGCTGGAGCGAATACCTGCTCTACAACCAAAAGCGCGGCTTTGCTTTCCTGGTCGATTCCGAAGAGGGCTGGAGCATGGTGCGCCCCACCACCGGCGCGCCCCAGCTCTCGTCCAACGGACGCACCGCCACGTACATGGGCACCAAGTACGAGCTCAAATACAGCTACGAGGCAGAAACCACCTACGTGCTGGGCGAGTTCTACTGGCAGGTGAGCCGGGGGCAGAAAACCAGCAACCGCGACTTTGGCAGCAGCAAGGGCGTGCTCTCGCTGGAGCAAAGCCGCAATGAGGTCACCTGGTCCGCCGGCGACAAGATCGCAAGTGACACAGTGGCCAAGGCTTTCAAGCTCGATGACAAGAAGGACGTGCTGCAGCGCGACGACCCCGGCCCCTTCGTGGCCAAGTCGGGCATGGGTTGCGGCACCATCATCCTGATTGCAGTGGTCATCATCATCCTGCTCATCATCCTCAGCCGCTGCTCCAGCTGCGACCCGCGGGTGGAGAACTGCTCGTCCAGTTCCAGCTACCGCAGCTCGGGTGGCTCGTACGGCGGCTACTCCTCGGGCGGCGGCCACAAGTGACATCGCAATGACATCGAAACAACCCGAATTTCACCGGAGAACCGCATGACCAAATTTGAATGGCTTCACCCCCTGTCCATCGGCGGCACATTGCTCTATGCCCTGATGGGCATCATCATCTTCTGGGCGGCCTTCATCATCATCGACAAGATCACGCCCTACGACCTGTGGCGCGAGATTGTGGAAAAGCAGAACAAGGCTTTGGGCATGGTGGTGGCTGCCATGTGCCTTGGCATCAGCATCATCGTGGCAGCTGCCATCCATTGAGCGTTGGGGCCTGTAGTGCCGCGCAGCCGCCCAGCCCGCTGCGGCGGGCGCTGCGGGCCACTTCTTTTGTCTTCGTCTCGACCTTCGGTGCCTGTGGCTGTTGACGCCCGCACCCGCTAGCGCCGCACCCCTGCGCCTTTTCCATGCCTCTCGCTGAAAGCTCTCCACCTCCAGCCCTTGCGCCCCTCGCCTCGGGCGCTGGCCCGCGCCCCATCGACATCGCCCTGCTCATCAGCGTGTTCGTGGTGGCAGCCTGCGGGCTCCTGTACGAGCTGGCGGCGGGGGCGCTGGCGTCGTATGTGCTGGGCGATTCGGTGCTGCAGTTCTCCACCATCATTGGCACGTATCTGTTTGCCATGGGCGTGGGGTCGTGGCTGTCGCGCTACTTTGAGCGGCAGTTGCCTGCGCACTTTTTGCGCATTGAGCTGCTGGTGGCGCTGATCGGTGGCGCGCTACCAGCCACATTGTTTCTGGCCAATGCCTATGTGCCGGGGGCGTTCCGGTTCTTGCTGTACGGCATGGTGCTGATGGTGGGCACACTGGTGGGGCTGGAGATTCCGCTGGTCATGCGCATCTTGAAGCGCAACACCGTGCTCAAGGACCTGGTTTCGCAGGTACTCACGTTCGACTACCTGGGCGCGCTGGCGGTGTCGCTGGCGTTTCCTCTGCTGCTGGTGCCGCAGCTGGGGCTGATTCGCACGGGGCTGCTGTTTGGCCTGATGAACGCGGCCGTAGCGCTGTGGGCGGTGTGGCTGTTTCGCGGTGAGCTGCGCCGCCTGCGTGCCCATGCCGTGGCCTGTGTGCTGGTGCTGGGCGCGCTGCTGGCGGGCTTTGTGGGGGCAGACCACATCACCACCCTGGCTGAAGACAAGTTCTACCAGGACCGCATCGTGTTCAGCACTGCATCGCCCTACCAGCGCATCGTGGTCACCCAGGGCAAGGCCGGGCACCGGCTGTTTCTCAATGGCAACCTGCAGTTCTCCGAGTCCGACGAATACCGCTACCACGAAGCCCTGGTGCACCCCGCCTTGGCCGCGCACGGGGCGCCCAAGCGGGTGGCGGTGCTGGGCGGCGGCGACGGCATGGCGGTGCGCGAGATTCTCAAGTACCCCTCGGTTGAATCGGTCACCCTGGTGGAGCTGGACCCGGCCATGACCCAGGCCTTCACGGCCAACCCCATGCTGGCGCGGCTGAACGGCGGTGCGCTGCAAAGCCCCAAGCTGCACATCGTCAACACCGACGCCTTCCAGTGGCTGCAGCAGGGGCAGGACACTTTCGACGTGATCGTGGTGGACTTCCCCGATCCCACCAATTTCTCCATCGGCAAGCTCTACACCAACAGCTTTTATGCGCTGCTGGACAAGCGCCTGTCCGCCAGCGGCTACGCGGTGGTGCAAACCACTTCGCCCCTGGTGGCACGCCAGAGCTTCTGGACGGTGGTCACCACCATCGAATCGGTGGGCCTGACGGCGCGGCCCTACCACGCGCATGTGCCCAGTTTTGGTGAATGGGGCTTTGTGCTGGCCAGCCGCCGCCCCTGGCGCATGCCCGATGCGCTGCCCGAGGGGCTGCAGTTCCTGAGCCCGCAAACGCTGCCACTGCTGTTTGACTTCCCGCTGGACATGGCGCGAGTACCGGCCGATGTGAACCGCCTGTCCAACCAGGCGCTGGTACACAGCTACGAGCGCGAATGGGGCAGGGTGGTGGCGCATTGAGCCGCCCTTGGTCCGTGCCCCGCCAGCATTCGCCGAGCGATTTGCAGGGGTTCTGCCCGGTGTAACGGACGTCACAATCGGCTACAAAGCTGCCAAGACTTCATCGCCGTAGGCGCCCCTGATGCTGGACCTTTTTTTCCTTAATAACGCACAGCCCTATCCGCTGCTCTTGGCCCAGCATGATCCTTGGCTGGTGGCGCTGTCTGTAGCGATGGCGGTGCTGGCGTCTGTGCTGGCGCTGGAGATGGCGGGCTTGGCCCGGAGTGCAGACACCCGTTTCATGCGCAAGATGGCGCGAGGGTCCGGGGCGATGGCGTTGGGCGGGGGCATCTGGTCGATGCACTTTATCGGCATTCTGGCGTTCACCGTGCTGGGGCGCGGGCGTTTTGATCCCTGGATGACAGCGCTGTCTATCCTTGCCAGCGTGGCTGCGTCGTGGGTGGCGCTGGCGCTGCTGATGCGCCGCGAGATCACCCGCGCCGCGCTGGTGGTGGGCGGGGTGCTCGTCGGCGCTGGCATTGGCGCCATGCACTACATTGGAATGGAGGCGTCCGAGTGGGCGCCGATCATGCGCTTTGATCCTTGGGGCTTTGCGGCCTCCCTCTTGGTGGCTGTGCTGCTCGCCATCGTGGCCCTGTGGGTGCGATTTGGACTGGAGCGGGTGGTTCGCTGGCAGGCCCGCTGGCTGAATCTGGCGGCGGGTGCGGTCATGGGGCTGGCCATTGCGGCCCCGCATTACGTCGCGATGGCGGCATTGCGTTTCATCGACGCACCTGGCGAACTGGAGCTGGCGACTACCGTAGAGGGTACGTCCCTGGCCTTGGCGGTGGCCGCTGTGGCCCTGGTCATCGGGGGGCTGGTCATCGCTATCAACGTCGGCCTGCGCTACCGGCAGATGTTCCTGCAGATGCAACAGAGCGAGTCCCGCCTGCGCGCCATTGCCGACACGGCCGTGGACGGCATGGTGATGATCGATGCGCAGGGGCGGGTGCAGTCCTTCAACGCAGCGGCCGAACGCATCCTGGGCTGGCGCCCCGAGGACGTGGTGGGCCAGAACGTGTCCATCCTGATGCCCGAGCCCGATCGCTCCCGCCACGACACCTACATTCAGCGCTACCTGCAGGGCCAGGGTGGTGGCCTGATCGGCGGCAACGGCCGCGAGGTGCTGGCCCTGCGGCCCGATGGCAGCACGGTGCCCATCCGCATTTCCATTGGCCGCGTGCCGCTGGACGGCGATCCGGTGTTTGTGGGCTTCATCAACGACCTCACCCAGCGCCGCGCCATGGAGCAGGAGCTGCAGGCCAGCGAGCAGCGCCTGCGCTCGCTCATGGCCAACATACCGGGCGTCACCTTCCGCTGCCGCTACGACGCCGACTGGACCATGCTGTTCATCAGCGATGCGGTGACCGCACTCACGGGCTGGTTGCCGCAGGACTTTCTGGAAGGCCGTGTCAACTTCACCCAGCTCACGCTGCCCGAAGAGGTGGACCGCCTGTGGGCGGAAGTCTCCACGGCCATCCAGGAGCACCGACCTTACCTCGTGGAGTTTGGCCTGCGGGACCGCGACGGGCGACTGCGCTGGGTGTCGGAGAGCGGCCGCCCCGTGGTGGGCGACGACGGCCAGCTGCTGTGGATTGACGGCGTCATCATGGACATGACCGCCTTCAAGGAACGCAACGCAGAGTTCGAAAGCATCGTGCGCGCCATCAACCGCGCGCTGGCGGTGGTGGAGTTCGACATGCAGGGCCATGTGCTCCATGCCAATGACAATTTCCTCAATCTGATGGGCTATGACCTCCAGGAGATCGTGGGCCAGCACCACCGCATGTTCTGCGAGCCCGCTTACGTGCAGACCGAGGCGTATGTGCAGTTCTGGGAACAGCTGCGATCTGGCCAACTGGACGGCGGCGAATACCTGCGCCTGGGCAAGGACGGGCGGCGCATCTGGATCCAGGCCACCTACAACCCCATTTTTGACGCGAAGGGCCAGCCCTTCAAGGTCGTCAAGTTTGAGACCGACCTATCCCAGCGCCGCGCCATGGAGCAAGAGCTGCGCGCCGCCAAGGAGCGCGCCGAGCAGGCCGCCGCCGCGCGCAGAACCTTCCTGGCCAACATGAGCCACGAAATCCGCACGCCCATGAACGCCATCATCGGCTTCACTGAGGCGCTGCTCGACACCCCCTTGGACGCCCAGCAGCGTCGCCACCTGGGCACCGTGCAGCATGCGGCGCGCTCCATGCTGCGCCTGCTCAACGACATGCTGGATACGGCCAAACTGGAAAAAGGCGCGGTGGAGCTGGAGATTGGCGACTTCTCGCTGCAGGAGTTGTGCGACCAGATCCTCACCTCGCTGCGCATCCATGCGGGCAAGAAGGGGCTGGCGCTGCAGTGCGTGACGGCTGAACGGGTACCGCCCTACCTGCGGGGCGACGCACTGCGCCTGCAGCAGGTGCTGCTGAACCTGCTGGGCAACGCGCTCAAGTTCACCGGGCGCGGCCATGTGCTGCTGCGGCTGGACTACCACGACGGCACGCTGGTGATCGAGGTGGAGGACACCGGCATCGGCATCGCCGCGCAGCATCTGGAGCGCATCTTCGACCCCTTTGCACAGGCCGATGCGTCCACCACGCGGCAGTTCGGTGGCACAGGTCTTGGCACCACCATCTCGCGGCAGCTGGTCGAACTGATGGGCGGCAGCATTAGCGTGCACAGCACCCTGGGGGTGGGCACCACGTTCACGGTCTGTTTGCCGCTGCCCGTGGGCCAGGCCCTGGCTGCCGTGGCCAACGTCAGTCAGGCCTTGCAGCTGCCGCAGATGCGCATGCTGGTGGTGGACGATGTGCCGGCCAACATAGAGCTGCTGCAGATCCACCTGGACCGGGGGCGCCACCAGGTCACCGTGGCACGGGACGGAGAAAGCGCTGTCGCCGCCTACGAGGCCGGGCACTTTGACGTGGTGCTGATGGACCTGCAGATGCCCGTCATGGACGGCCTGGAGGCCACGCGCCGCATCCGCGCGTTCGAGCAGGCGCAACGGCGCAAGCCGGTGCCGGTGATCGCCCTGTCCGCCAGCGTGCTGGAGCAGGACCGGCGCAACGCCCGCGCTGCGGGCATGGACGGCTTTGCCAGCAAGCCCCTGGAGCCTGCCCGCCTGTTCCGCGAGATCGCCCGCGTGCTGCACTTGCAGCTTGATGCCTCCCCCTCGGGCGGGACCACACTGCAGGCCTCTGCGCGCGTGCCCGACATGTCCCCCGCCCCCCAGGCCGCCGTACCCGCCGTGGACTGGGAACGCGGCACCCGCCTGTGGGGCCAGCGCGCCTTGCTGCGCGACGCCGTGGCGCGACTGCTGGTCGACCACGCTGCCACCCCCGCCACCTTGCAGGCCCTTGTGGCGCAGCCCGACATGGACGCGGCCCGCGCGCTGGCCCACCGCCTGCGTGGTGTGGCCAGCAACCTGGCACTGGAGCCGCTGCAAACGCTGGCGCAGCGCATCGAGGAGGCTGCCCACAGCCTGGACCGCACGGCACTGCAGCCGCTGGTGGCTGCCCTGCCCGCCGCGTTGCAGGCCGTACAGCAGGCCCTGGCCCAGGAGGCTGAGGCCGCCGCAGCACCCGCCCCCGGCGTGGGCCAGCACGCACCGCTGACGGCCGACCAGCGCCAGCAGGCCCTGGCCGCCGCGCACGCGCTGCAGCAGGCGCTGGTGCAGTCCGAACTGGCCCAGCCGCCGCTGGCGTGCTGGTGCAGCTATTGCCTGCGGACGCCACCGAGCGCCTGCAGGAGGCCATCGACACCTTTGACTTCGACCAGGCCCTGCAGCAGCTACAGCAGCTGCGCAAGCACTGGCTGGATTAACCTCTGGAGAACCCCGCATGACCCCGGCCCACGACCAGCGTCCCCGCCTGTTGCTGGTGGACGACGAGCCCACCAACCTGCAGGTGCTGCGCCACATCCTGCAGGCCGACTACCGCCTGCTCTTTGCCACCGACGGCGAGCGCGCGCTGCAAGTGGCGCGCGAGCAGCTGCCCGACCTGGTGCTGCTCGACATCATGATGCCCCACATGGACGGCTACGCCGTGTGTCGCGCACTCAAGGCCGATGCCGCCACGGCCTCGATCCCGGTGATCTTCATCACCGCCCTTACGGACAGCCAGGACGAAACCGCCGGGTTTGACGTGGGCGGGGTGGACTACCTCACCAAGCCCGTCAGCCCGCCCGTGGTGCGCGCGCGGGTGCGCACCCACCTGTCGCTGGTGCGCATGGACGAGTTGCGCGAAACCCGCCTGCAGATCGTGCAGCGCCTGGGCCGCGCGGCCGAGTACAAGGACAACGAAACCGGCATGCACGTCATCCGCATGAGCCACTTTTCGCAGCTGCTGGCGCTGGCCGCAGGCTGCAGCCCCGCGTGGGCCGAAGACCTGCTCAACGCCGCGCCCATGCACGACGTGGGCAAGATCGGCATCCCCGACGCGGTGCTGCGCAAGCCCGGCCCGCTCGATGCAGACGAATGGGCCACCATGCGCCGCCACCCCGAAATCGGTGCCGAGATCATTGGCGAGTACCCCTCCGGCGTGCTGCAGCTGGCCCGCGAAATTGCCCTGGCCCACCACGAAAAGTGGGACGGCAGCGGCTACCCGCGCGGCCTGGCGGGCGAGGCCATCCCGGTGTCGGCGCGCATCGTGGCGATTGCCGATGTGTTTGATGCCCTCACCACGCGCCGCCCCTACAAGGAACCCTGGCCGGTGCAAGAGGCGATGAACCACATTGCGGCCCAGGCGGGCAAACACTTCGACCCCGCCCTGGTGGCGCTGTTCGCCCCGCTGCTGCCGCAGTTGCTGGAGATTCGCGCGCGGTGGGCCGAGTGACGATGCAGCGGCGCCACTTTCTGGGCAGCGCTGCTGCCGCATTGCTGGCTGGCTGCCAGCCACCACCACCGGCGCTGGAATTCGCCTTTGCGGGCATCGACCTGGAGCGCGGCCACGCGCTGCGCGACCTGCTGGCCCAGGGGCCGCTGCCCGCGCCCACGCTGGTGCGGCGCGCCCAGGTCATCATCGCGGGCGGCGGCGTGGCCGGGCTGGCGGCGGCGCGCAGCCTGCGCCTGGCCGGGGTGCACGACTTTGCCCTGCTGGAGCTGGAAGACACCCCCGGCGGCAACAGCCGGGCCGGGGCGGTGAATGGCGTGGCCTGCCCGCTGGGCGCGCACTACCTGCCCGTGCCGGGCGACCACGCGCCCGAGGTGCAAGACCTGCTGGAAGAACTGGGCCTGCGCCAGCGCGTGGCCGGGCGCTGGCAGTACGACGAGCGCCACCTGTGCCACAGCCCACAAGAGCGCCTGTACTTTGAGCGCGAGTGGCAGGAAGGCCTGCTGCCCGTGCAAGGCGTGGGCGAAGCCACGCTGGAGCAATACCGCCGCTTTTCGCAGGCCGTGGCCGCTGCCAGCCGCGCCGCCCGCTTCACCATGCCGCAGTTTGCCGCTTTGGATGCAAAAACCGGCCTGGCGCCCGCCCATCAAGCGCTGGATGCTATGACTTTTGAAGCATGGCTGCTGCAGCAGGGCCTGGACGACGCGCACCTGCGCTGGTACCTGGACTACTGCTGCCGCGACGACTACGGCGCCGGCATGGCCCGCGTGTCGGCCTGGGCCGGGCTGCATTACTTTGCCAGCCGCCACGGCTTTCATGCGCCGGGCGAAGCCGTGGCCGAAGACCGCGAAGGCGTGCTGACTTGGCCCGAGGGCAATGGCTGGCTCACCCAGCAACTGGCCACCCCGCTCAAGGCGCAGGGCCAGTTGCAAACCGGCACCAGCGTGCTGCGCATTGCCGAAACCCGCCGGGGTGTGGAGGTGGATGCGTTCAACCACCACAGCGGCAATGTGGAGCGCTGGCAGGCACCGCGCTGCGTGGTGGCGCTGCCCGTTTTTGTGGCGGCGCGCGTGGTGCAAAACCCGCCAGCATTTTTGGCGCAAGCCGCCCAGCGCCTGCAATGGGCGCCCTGGGCCGTGACCAACATCCACCTGAACGCGCCGCTGGCCGACCGCCCTGGCGCCGCCCCCGCGTGGGACAACGTCATCTACGGCGACAGCAACCCCGGCGGCCTGGGCTATGTGGATGCGTCGCACCAGAAGCTTGACCCGCGCCCCGGCCCCACCGTGCTCACGTACTACCAGGCCCTGGGCGATGTGGCCGACGCGCGCCAGCAACTGGCCACGCAGGGCGCCGAGCATTGGGGCCGCGCCGCCCTGGCCGCGCTGGCTGGCCCGCACCCCGATGTGCTGCAGCGCGCCACCCGCGTACAGGTCACCCGCTACGGGCACGCCATGTCCATCCCCGTGCCGGGCGTTCAAACATTTTTAAGCCAAATTGGCCTGCAGGGCGCACCAGGTAAGCGCAAGCTGCTATTGAATGGAGAGCGCCAGCGCGCCCTTCCCACCCCTGCCACCGCGCGGCTGGCCTTTGCGCACAGCGACTGGTCCGGCTATTCGGTGTTTGAGGAAGCCTTCACCCGGGGGCATGCCGCAGGCCTTCGGGCGTAGGGCGCGTGCAAGGCGTGGTGGCCTGAAAACACAAAAGCCCCGGCGCTCACGCTCCGGGGCTTTTTTGGGGCGGCCCGTGGGGCTGCGTTCAAGTGCGGTGCATCAAGGCAGGGCGTTGCCAGCCTTGCTGATCACCTTCTGGTGCGAGTAGTCGGCCGCTGCGGGGCGGGCAATCGTGCCCTTGGCCTTCACGTAATCCACAAAGCTCTGGGTGTAGAGCAGGTAGGTGTTCACGTAGGCGCCGGTCTTGTACACGGTGCCCAGGGTGGTGTAGCCGTCCTGGCCCGCCGCGATGAAGTCGTTGGTGACCAGCACGTAGGGCTTGGCCAGATCGATGGGAGCCCAGGTGCCGGTCGTCTTGTTGCGCACCTGCACGTTGGTGAAGCGCTGGCCCTTGGCCTTGCTCATGTCCAGGTCCCAGCGCACGCCAGCGGCGTAGGGGTGCGAGCCGTTGGACTGGGCGTTGTCCAGGTGGTTGGCCGTGGCGTCTTCCAGGGCTGCCACCAGTTGGGCACCGGTCAGGTTCATCTCGACCAGCACATTGGTGAATGGCAGGATGGTGTAGGCCGTGTTCATGCTCATCGGGCCTGCAGGCACCGCAATGCGCACGCCGCCTGCGTTTTGCAGGGCAAAGTCGGCACGCTTGCTTGCGGCCAGGAAGGCTTCGGCCACCGCCTGGGCGGCATCGCTGCCACGGGCCAGGGTGTTGGCGGTTTCGCAGCCGGCCACGCCCGTGCTGCGGTTGGTGGTTTCGCCGGGCATGCGCACCAGGCACAGGGCGTCCGAGGTGGAGCCGATGGTGATGGCGCGCTGCGCTGCCACCTGGCCCGAGTAGCTGGCCAGCGTCTGCGCGGCCGTGGCGTCGGGGGTGGTCACGCGCACCTGGGCGCTGGTGGCCAGCTTGTTCACCAGGGCCTGGCGGTCGGCATCGGCCAGGCTTTGCCAGGCGCCTGCGCTGTCCTTGCGCTTGAAGTTGTCGCCAATCACCAGCTTGGCCGCGCCGCCGCACTGGCTCACGCTGCCGCGGTCGTCAAACTTCACGTTCATCAGGCCATAGGCCTTGGCGTATTCCCAGGCCTGGCCAATACAGACCGTGCCGCCGTCCTTGTTCTGCACCACGGTGGGGTAGGCCCCCGACGAGGTGGCCACGCCCACGGACTTGAAGTCGCCCAGCAGCGAGTGCGAGTCGCCGCCAATGATCACGTCCACATCGCTGAGCTTGGGCGCAATGACCTTGTCGGCGTCGTAGCCCAGGTGCGACAGCAGCACGATGTGGCGAATGCCCTTGGCCTTGAGTTCGTCGATGGATTTTTGCGCGGCCGTGGTTTCGTCCAGGAACTGGGTGGTGGCCAGGGGGCGCGAAGAATTGGTGATCTTGGCCGCAGGCGACAGGCCCACGATGCCCACGTCCACACCGTCCACCTTCTTGATCAGGTAGGGCTTCACGTACGCGGTGCCATTGGCGGGGGCCAGTGCGGTGCCAGCTTGCGCCACCACGTTGGAAGCCAGCGCGGTGGTTTTGCAGGCGCCACCCAGGGCGGGGTCGGCCAGCGCATCCAGAAAGCCCTTGAGCGTGGCGTCACCGTCGTCGAACTCGTGGTTGCCCAGCGTCATCGCATCAAAGCAGATGGTGTTCATCATCTGCGCGTCGGCCTTGCCCTTGAAGAAGGTGTAGTACTGCGTGCCGGTGATGGCATCGCCCGCGTGCAGCTTGATCAGGTTGGGGGTGTTGGCCAGGGCCTTGAAAACGGCCGTCTGGCGCGCAAAGCCGCCCAGTTCCACCTGCGTGGCCACGCCGTCCAGCGTCAGCTCCTGGGCCGCGATGGGTTCGAGTTGCGAGTGGTGGTCGTTGATGTGGGCGATGTTCAGCTCGATCGCCCTGAAGCTGGGCGCACCGTCGCCGTCGCTGCCGCCGCAGGCGGTGAGTACCAGGGCGGCTGCGCCCAGGGCGGACCATGCCGCCAGGCGGCGGGCCGAAGAGAGGGGGTGAGAGGTGTTCATCAAGTCCAAAAGAGCCAAAGCCACGGAATCGGCGCGATTCTTCGGGGGCGGTGTGACGGGTCGATGACAGGGCTGCACACCCGCAGGGGGTGTCACACCACCGTCATGTCACTGCGAGAAGCTCCGCCGCAGCTTGCGTTGCAGGCCCCTGCCCGGCACCCGGTCTGCGGCAGGCGCGCTTTGATTTCAAAGGTTGATCCAGCGCGTTGATTTGTCATCGGCTTTATCTGTTGTTGGTTTTCTCATGTGTTCCTCTGTGCTCTCTCCCCGCAGCCTGCCAGCCACCACGGCTGCCGTGAAATCCATCCTGGCCGTCACGGCCAGCGCCTGGGCGTTGCCCACCCTCGTTCGCGGCTGATGGCCGCGCGGCCGGGGCGTGCTGGGGGCCTGCCCGGCAGCCTGCGCGCCCGGCCTTGCCACACACCGTTCACCGGGGCGTCACGTCCGTGTCACTCCCGGTGGGCATCGTTGCCCTTTTTCTTCAGGTAACCCACCATGTTTTCTTTGAACCACCTTGCCGCTGGCGCTGCCCTGGTCTGCGCCGCATTGGCCCCTGCCCACGCGCAGCAGGCCTTTCCTGCCACGCTCACCGGCCACGCCGTGATGCCTGCACTCAGCGTGATTCCTGCGCCCGCAGACGCCCCGGCCGACCTGCGCCACGCTGGCAAGTTCACCACCGCCCAGCGCGTGGAAAAGCTGGGCTCGGTGATGGGTGTGTCTGCAGGCCGCCCCACCGGCATCAGCCTGCCCTTTGATGGCCAGCCCGTGCAGGGCCATTCCGGCATCAAGCGCATGGCCGACGGCAGTTTCTGGCTGCTGACCGACAACGGCGCTGGCTCCAAGGCCAACTCGCCCGATTTCATGCTGCACCTGAGCCACTACACCGTGGACTTCCAGAGCGGCCAGTTCAGCCGCCAAAAGACCGTCTTCCTGCACGACCCCGACAAGAAAGTGCCCTTCCGCATCACGCAAGAAGGCACCGACAAGCGCTACCTGACGGGCGCGGACTTCGACCCCGAGAGCTTCCAGTTCGCCGGTGGCGCGCTGTGGATTGCGGAAGAGTTTGGCCCCTACCTCATCAAGGCCGACCTGAACGGCAAGGTGCTGGCCGTGTTCGACACCAAGGTGGACGGCAAGGTTGTGCGCTCGCCCGACGCGCCCGGCGTGCTCATGCCCGGCGCACCCGATGCCAAGCCCACCGCGTTTGACGTGAAGCGCTCCAAGGGCTTTGAAGGCATGGCCTCCAGCAAGGACGGCAGCAAGCTCTACGCCCTGCTCGAAGGCGCGCTGTGGAACGAGGCGGCCAAGGCCTACGAAAACGTGGGTGGCAAGCAATACCTGCGCGTGCTCGAATTCGACGTGAAGAGCGAGCAGTGGACGGGCCGCCACTGGAAGTACGTGCTGGAAGCCAACCACCACGCGATTGGCGACTTCAACATGATCGACGCCAACATGGGTTTGATCATCGAGCGCGACAACGGCGAAGGCACGGCCGACAAGGCCTGCCCCGCAGACCAAAAGCGCACCGACTGCTTCCATGACCTGGCCAAGTTCAAGCGCGTGTACAAGATCGAGATGAGCGATGCCAATGTGGGCGGCGAGATCCGCAAGATCGGCTACATCGACCTCATGAACATCCAGGACCCCCAGCGCCTGGCCAAGAAGCCTTTGACGAACGGCGTGCTCGCCTTCCCGTTCTTCACCATTGAAAACGTGGACGTGGTGGACGACAAGCACATCGTGGTGGGCAACGACAACAACCTGCCCTTCAGCTCCAGCCGCGACCCGAACAAGGCCGATGACAACGAGCTGGTGCTGCTGCAGGTCGAGGCGCTGCTCAAGGCGCGTTGACAGCCTGCCGGTGCAGCGCTGAGGGTGCCGGAAGGCACCTTATTCAAAGAAAAACACCCAGGGTTGCAATGCAGGCCCTGGGTGTTTTTTTGCGTGCGGGTGGGGCGTTGAAAGTCCTTTGATCAGGTTCTCAGCCCAGCCAGTCCTTCTTGGGCACCTTGTCGGCCTTGTTCTCGACCGGGTTGGCCGTGAGGTACTGGGGCGCGTACTGGCGCAAAAACTCTTTGGCCTTTTCCTGGCGGGCCGTCAGCCAGGCGTCGTAGGCGCCTTCGTTCAGGATGGCGGGCATGCTTTTTTCGCTGCCCGGCTGCTGGTAGCGGTTGAGCAGCGCGTGGTTGTTGGCGTTCACCGTCAGCAGGGCGTAGCTGATGATGACTTCGCCATCCGCACCGCGCCAACGCGCCCACAGGCCCGCCACGCCCATGGGCTTGCCGTCCACCCGGGCAATGCGCGTGGGCACGGCTTTGCCGCTGCGGTAGTCATCGGCGTAAAACGACTGCATGGGCACGATGCAGCGCTGGCCCTGCAGCCACGCTTCACGAAACGCCGTGCCGGTGGACGCCAAATCCGACTTGGCCGTGACCAGCTTGGGTGCGCGCAGCTTGGCGTCAGACGCTGACTTGACCCAGTGCGGCACCAGCCCCCACTGCGCAGGCACCAGCACGCGGGTGCGGTCGGCGGGCGGCGTGGCGGCTGTGTCATCCGCCGCGTTGCCTTCAGCGGGCTCTGCCGCCAGCGGTGCGGCGGGTGCCGGTGCAGACGATGCAGGTGCAGAGGGCTCGGGCGACAGCAGCGCCGTGGCCACCGCCTGGTGCACGATGAAGCAGCCAGGCTTGCGCGGCCACAGCAGTCGCTCGCCCAGCGCTGCGGGGGGCTCCACGCCAAAAGCCTCGCGGTAGGTGTCTTCGTGGCGCAGGGTTTCGTACTGGGTGGTCATGGGTGGATCGTACCTTGTTCGACCAAGACTATGCACGAAAATGCCATCCAGCGCTTGTGCAATAAGCGCCATAAGCTATAAAAAAGCTAGCAATTTCGGTGCTGGCAATGCACGGTGGCGCTCCGTGGTGACTTGCGTCAAGCCGGGTGTCGCCTGCGTTCTGACACGGGCGGGCGCGGTTTTCACAATGCCCGCATGGACGTCAACCCCTCTCCCCTGGCCCGGCAGATGTGCGACCGGCTCAATGCCTTCATCGACCGCTATGTGCTGCCCTACAACGCCGCCTGGCATGCTGCCGTGCAGGCGGGCGACTACCCGCCGCCGTTTCTGGAAGACCTCAAGGCCCTGGCGCGGGAAGAAGGGCTGTGGAACCTGTTTCTGCCCACGCTGCGCGATGACGAACCCGGCACGCGCCTGTCCAACCTGGACTACGCGCCGCTGGCCGAAGCCATGGGCCGCCTGCCCTGGGCGGCCGAGGTGTTCAACTGCAGCGCGCCCGACACCGGCAACATCGAGCTGCTGCACCGCTTTGCCAGCCCTGCGCAGCGCGCCCAGTGGCTGCAGCCACTGCTGCACGGCCAATGCCGGTCGGCCTTTGCCATGAGCGAGCCGGACGTGGCCTCGTCCGACCCCACCAACTTGCAGACCACCGTGCGGCGAGAGGGCGCAGAGCGCAGCGGCGCTGCGGGCGACACCCTGGTGCTCAACGGCCGCAAGTGGTTCATCACCGGCGCGGCGCACCCGCAGTGCCAGTTGCTCATCGTGCTGTGCCGCAATGCCGACGCCGATGAGAGTGCCGATCCCGACAGCCACCACCGCCACAGCATGGTGCTGGTGCCCGTGGGCACGCCGGGGGTGGAGGTGGTGCGCAACATCCATGTGCTGCACCACCATGCGCCCGAAGGGCATTGCGAAATTCGCCTGCACAACGTGCGCGTGCCCGCCACTGCGTTGCTGGGCGATTGGGGGCAAGGCTTTGCCATGGCGCAGGCGCGCCTGGGGCCGGGGCGGGTGCACCACTGCATGCGCACCATTGGCCAGTGCGAGCTGGCCCTGCAACTGGCCGCTGAGCGCGCGCTGGAACGCCACGCCTTTGGCAAGCCGCTGTCTGAACAAAGCAATGTGCAGGAGTGGCTGGCCGACTCGCGCATCGAGATCGACCAGGCGCGCTGGCTGGTGCTGCACGCCGCCTGGCTGCTGGACCAGGGGGACGCGGCCGAGCCCAGGCAGGTGCGCGCGCAAGTGGCTGCCATCAAAGTGGTGGCTGCGCGGCTGCAGCAGCGCGTGGTAGACAGGGCCATGCAGATTTTTGGCGCCATGGGCCTCTCGCCCGATACGCCGCTGGCCGCGTTCTGGACCTGGGGCCGCGCCCTGCGCCTGATGGATGGGCCGGATGAGGTGCACCTGCGCACCGTGGCCCGGCAGGTGCTGGCCCAGGCGCGCGCGGGCCTGGGCAGCCACACGGCTTACTTCACTACCCCCGAGCAGCTGGCGGCCCCGCCGCATCTGCAGGCCTGAGCTGGGCTGGGCCAGCCCGAGGGTGCACGCTTCAAGCGCGCAAAAACTGTCCCAGCACGCCCATCAGGTCGCTGCTGTTGCCCAGGCCGCCCTGGGGCATCTGGCCTTGGGGCGTGAGGCGGTCCACCAGGCCGGGCAGCAGTTGGCTGAGCTGCTGGGCCACATCGGCCGGGGCGGCGCCCACCTGGCTGCCCAATTGCGACAGCGTGCCCTGGCCCAGCACGCTGGCCAGTTGCTCGCCCGAGATCGGCAGGTTGGCACCCGTGCCAATCCACGACTGCAGCACGTTGCCCAGACCCGCTTGCTGAAAGCGCTCTACCAGCCCCGCCAGCCCACCGTGCGCGCCATCGTTGCTGAGCAGCGACAGCACGGCCTGCACCAGCTGCGGGTTTTGGGCGGCCATGCCCAGCAGCCCACCCAGGCCACCGCCTGCGGCGTTGCCCCCTGCCTGGCCAGCGTTGTTCAAGACTGCGCCGACGACTGAATCGAATAAACCCATGGTGCTGCTCCCTGTGAAACCGTTGAAAAGGCAGGCGGGTTGGCCCACCGCTGCGCGGCACGGGCTGCGGGCCGGTTCAGGCCGTGGCACCGTGTGCGTGGGGGCAGTGTGCCGCAAGCGGCCATGGGCCTGCGGAGCCAATGGTCAACTTGTGCAAACCGGGGGCAGGGTCTCAGCTGCAGCTGCCCAGCGTTTTGCCTGCCATGGCAGGGCGCAGGGTGGCCAGCCACCGCTGGCGCTGGGCGTCGGTCACGGCGGGTAGCTTGAGGATGAAACCGGTGGCGGCCTGGCGCTCCTGAATCACCCGTGCCGTGCGCACGCCCTGTGCGTTCAGGGCCGTGAGGCCGCGCTGCGCGGCTTCTTCGGTCGAGAAGCGGCCCAGCGACAGGCCCGGCTCCAGCGTGCCGCCTGCGCGGTCAAAGTCCACCTTGCGGGCGCGCAATTCGGCGCGTTTCTTGTCCAGCGTGTCCTGGTCGTCAAAGCGGCCCATGTAGATCATCCAGCGCCCGGTGATGGGCGTGGGCTCCAGGCTCCAGCTGCCGGGGGGCAGCGCGGCAGCAGCGGTGCGCAGGGCGGCGGCCTGCTTGTCGTCAAAAACGCCCGCTTGCAGGCATTCGCCCGCATCGGCCGGGGCGGCTGCCGTGGGGGCAGGGGTCGATGCGGCAGTGTCTGCCGCCGGGGCGGCAGCCGGTGCGGGCGGCGGCGTGGGGTTGTTGGTGGCACCCTGCGCGCGCAGCACTTTCAGCGTTTCGGGGCGAATCTGCTGCTGCAGGCGCTGCGGCTCGGCCTGCTCGGGGGTGACCAGGCCTGCGCTGCGCAGCCAGCCCTGGGTGTAGGCGTAGTAACCGGCATTGGCCAGCAGCAGGGCGATGACGGCAAGGCGCAGCATGGGCAGGGCTTTTTCAGAAGGGGTGTCAGAGGGTGGAGAGCACGGCGGGGCGCACGCTGATTTCAGCGCTGGTCACGGCCTGCATGCCCTGGGCGGTGTGCACCAGCAGCGCGCCGTCTTCGCCCACGCCGTGGGCGGTGCCGGTCTGGCCGTCGCTCAGCGTCACGGGGCGGCCCTGCAGCACATCGCGTGCGGCAAAGCGGGGCTGCACGGGCGCAAAGCCGCAGGCCTCAAAGCCCTGCAACATGGCCACCAGCGGCGGCACGATGCGCAGCAGGGCGGCAGGGGCGTCCAGGCCCGGCTCCACGTCTTGCAGGCTGCCGGGGGGCATGCTCATGCCTTCGCCGCTGCGGGGCAGCACATTGATGCCAATGCCCACCACCACGTAGCGGGCGGCGGTGCCTTGGGCTGTAGTGGGGTGCGCGGCCTGGGGCGCCACAAAGCTGGCGGTCTCCACCAGAATGCCGCCCAGCTTGCGGTCGCCGCTCAGCCACAGGTCATTGGGCCATTTCAGGCCAATGCGCGGAGGCTGGCCTGGCTCCAGCGGGGGCAGGGTGGGCTGCAGGCTTTCGGCCACGCTCACGCCCACGGCCAGCGACAGGCCTGACCAGTCCCGTGGCGCCATGGGCAGGCCCAGCGACAGCATTAACGACGCGCCCACATCGCTCTGCCACACCCGGCCCAGGCGGCCCCGCCCGGCGGTTTGCTGCTCGGCCACCAGCAGCGTGGGCTCGGTCTGCCCGGCGCGGGCGCGGCGCATCAGCTCGGTGTTGGTCGAATCGATGCTGGGCAGCACCTCGACTGTGAAGCCCGGCAGCAGCGGGGCCACGGCCTCCCAGACGGCCTCGGCAGGCCAGCGGATGGGGGCGGTCATGCCTTGCGGCCCTTCTTGGCTTCAGTGGCCTTGCCGGTTTTTGGTGCCTTGGCTTTGGCCGTGCGGGGCTCTGGCGCAGGCAGGTCGGGCATAGGCGGGCGCCAGCCGCGCTTGGGGGCCAGCAGCGTGCCGCGGCAGGTGGCGGCGCCGCACCAGCAGGGGTATTCGGCCTTCAGCTTGGGGGTGTAGCGCTCTTCAATGATCAGGCCGTAGTCGTAGTTCAGCTCTTCGCCCGCCTTGATATTGCGCAGCGCGGTGATGAAAATGCGGCCGTCCCGCTCATCGGCGAAGCAATTGGGGTCGCAGCTGTGGTTGATCCAGCGGGCCGAGTTGCCGCCATAGTTGGCGTCGATCACCCGGTCTTCATCCACATGGAAGTAGAACGTGTGGTTGGGCTGGCTGGGGTCATGGGGGTGGCGGTCTTGCGCTTCCTGCCAGGTGATGATTTCGCCGGTGTATTCCACCAGCACTTCGCCAGCGGCGATGTCCTGCAGGGCAAAAACTCCCCTGCCGTGCACGCCCGAGCGCCGGGTCTGGATGCGGCGGCCGGTGTGGGCGTTGGGGTCGGCAGGCGTTGCATTGCGGGCCATGGCTAAAACTCTGTTAACTTGATGGTGCACACATGTGTGTGCGTGCGCGTGTGTGCGTGTGCATGCGCGCGAGAACCGAATTGTAGAAGCGCCCGCAGTGCGGGCAACCAGAACGACTGGCGAGAAACCGAAAATGACCAAGACCCTGGTAATTGCAGAAAAACCCTCAGTGGCGCAGGACATCGTGCGCGCGCTGACGCCCGTGGCGGGCAAGTTTGAAAAGCACGAAGACCACTTCGAGAACGACCGCTATGTGGTCACCAGCGCCGTAGGCCACCTGGTGGAGATCCAGGCCCCCGAGCAGTTTGACGTGAAGCGCGGCAAATGGAGCTTTGCCCACCTGCCCGTGATCCCGCCGTACTTTGACCTCAAGCCCGTGGACAAGACCAAGAGCCGCCTGAACGCGGTGGTCAAGCTGGCCAAGCGCAAAGACGTGACCGAACTCATCAACGCCTGTGACGCGGGCCGCGAGGGGGAACTGATCTTCCGCCTGATCGAGCAGTACGCCGGGGGCGGTAAGCCGCTGGGCAAACCCGTCAAGCGCCTGTGGCTGCAGTCCATGACGCCACAGGCCATTCGCGATGGCTTCAACGCACTGCGCTCCGAGCAGCAGATGGCGGGCCTGGCCAGCGCCGCGCGCAGCCGGTCTGAGGCCGACTGGCTGGTCGGCATCAACGGCACGCGCGCCATGACGGCTTTCAACTCGCGCGATGGTGGCTTCTTCCTGACCACCGTGGGCCGGGTGCAGACGCCCACGCTGTCGCTGGTGGTGGAGCGCGAAGAAAAGATCCGCAAGTTCGTGAGCCGCGACTACTGGGAAATCCACGCCACCTTTGGCGCCGAAGCGGGCGAGTACCCCGCCAAGTGGTTCGACCCTAAGTGGAAGAAGGGCGAGGACGCGGAGGCCAAGGCCGACCGCGTATGGTCCGCCGCCGAAGCGCAAGCCATTGCCAACGCCGTGCGCGGCAAGCAGGCCACGGTCACCGAAGAGAGTAAGCCCACCACCCAGGCATCGCCTTTGCTGTTCGACCTGACCAGCCTGCAGCGCGAGGCCAACGGCAAGTTCGGCTTCAGCGCCAAGACCACGCTGGCCCTGGCGCAAAGCCTGTACGAGCGCCACAAGGCCCTGACCTACCCCCGTACCGACTCGCGCGCGCTGCCCGAAGACTATTTGCCGGTGGCCAAGCAGACATTTGAAATGCTGGCCGACAGCGGCATGCGCCACCTGGCGCCCCACGCGCTCACCGCGCTGAACAACAACTACATCCGCCCGTCCAAGCGCATTTTTGACAACAGCAAGGTGAGTGACCACTTTGCGATCATCCCCACCACGCAAGCGCCCTCGGGCCTGAGCGAGGCCGAGCAAAAGCTGTACGACCTGGTCGTGCGCCGCTTCATGGCGGTGTTCTTCCCGAGCGCTGAATACACGGTGACAACCCGCATTTCGACGGTAGCGCCCCACAGCTTCAAGACCGAAGGCAAGGTGCTGGTCAAGCCGGGCTGGCTGGCCATCTACGGCAAGGAAGCGGCTGAAGAAGTCGAAGGCGGCAAGGACGGCGACAAGGGCCAGAACCTGGTGCCGGTCAAACCCGGCGAAATGGTCAACACCCTGCAGGTCGACCCCAAGGGCCTCAAGACCAAGCCCCCCGCCCGGTATTCGGAAGCCACGCTGCTGGGCGCCATGGAAAGCGCGGGCAAGCAGATCGACGACGACGAGTTGCGCGAAGCCATGCAGGAAAAAGGCCTGGGCACGCCTGCCACGCGTGCGGCAATCATCGAAGGGCTGCTGACTGAAAAGTACATGCTGCGCGAAGGCCGCGAGATCATCCCCACGGCCAAGGCCTTCCAGCTCATGACGCTGCTGCGCGGGCTGGAGGTGGAAGAACTATGCCGCGCCGAACTCACGGGCGAGTGGGAATACAAGCTCTCGCAGATGGAAAAGGGCCAGCTCAGCCGCGAAGCCTTCATGCAAGAGATTGCCGCCATGACCGAGCGCATGGTGAAGAAGGCCAAGGAGTACGACCGCGACACCATCCCCGGCGACTACGCCACGCTCGAATCCCCTTGCCCCAACTGCGGTGGCGTGGTGAAGGAAAACTACCGCCGCTATGCCTGCGTGGGCAAGGCAGGCGCCGAGGGCTGCGGCTTCAGCTTTGGCAAGTCGCCCGCCGGCCGCACGTTTGAAACGGCCGAGGCCGAGCAGCTGCTGCGCGACAAAAAGATCGGCCCACTGGAGGGCTTCCGCTCCAAGGCGGGGTGGCCGTTCACCTCTGAGATCGTCATCAAGTACGACGACGAAGCGCACAACTACAAGCTCGAATTCGACTTTGGCGACGACAAGAACGCCGAGGAATCGGGCGAGCTGGTGGAGTTTGAAGACGCATCGCTGGGTGCCTGCCCCATCTGCGGATCGGAAGTGCACGAGCACGGCAGCAACTACGTGTGCAGCAAGGCCGTGCCCACGGCCGCACAGCCCACGCCGAGCTGCACCTTCAAGAGCGGCAAGGTCATCCTGCAGCAGCCCGTGGAGCGCGAGCAGATGACCAAGCTGCTCGACACCGGCAAGACCGACCTGCTCGACAAGTTTGTGAGCATGCGCACGCGCCGCAACTTCAAGGCCCACCTGGCGTGGGACAAGGAGGCGGGCAAGGTCAACTTTGAATTTGCGCCCAGCAAGTTCCCACCCCGTAAACCTGCCGCCGGTGCTGCTACAAAAGCAGGAGCTGCTACCGCAGGCAGGGCAAGCGCTGCAGCCAAAAAAGCCCCTGCAAAGAAGGCTGCCGCCAAAACCACCGCTGCCAAAGCGCCGCGCAAGGCCGCCGCAGGCAAGGCACCCAGCGCCGCCCTGGCCGCCGTGATTGGCAACGAGCCGGTGGCCCGCCCCGAGGCCGTGAAGAAGATGTGGGAATACATCAAGGCAAACAACCTGCAAGACCCCAAGGACAAGCGCACCATCGTGGCCGACGACAAGCTGCGCGCCGTGTTTGGCAAAGACAGCGCGGGCATGTTCGAGCTGGCGGGCATTCTGGGCAACCACCTGGGCGGCGACGCATGACGCCGCTGGCCTGCGCACGGGCCTGGGCGCTGTGCGCAGCGCTGGCCTTGCTCGCAGGCTGCGCGGGCACGCCCTCGGCTGGAGGCGATGCCTCTGGCCCCCTGTACAAGCGCAGTAGCGGCAGCAGCGGCAACAGTGGCCCCCAAGGCAACGCTGTGACGGACGTGGGCGGTGGCAGCAGCGGTGTCACCGTCTACGGCGAGATTGACCTGGGCGTGGGTCGGCGGCGCTAAGAGCGGCTAACAAAACTCTTCTGGCGTCGTTGCTGTGTCTTGTCGTACTGCTCGTACTGCCTACGACACAGTGCCTAGCCAGAACCGCTTCGCTGAGTTTTGTTAGCCGCTCTAAGCCCGCGCAACCTGGCTCGGGCCCTGCGGCCCCAGCGCCGCACCCCGCAGCGCTTTCCAGCCCCTGCACTCCTGAGGATTCCCGTTGGCGACTGTTCACCCGTACCAACCCAAGCACATCACCCCCACCGACGAGCAAGTCGCCGTGCAGATGTCGGCCGAGCGCACCCTCATCATCGAGGCCAACGCGGGCGCCGCCAAAACCACCACGCTGGCGCTGCGCATGGCCCAGGCGTGGACCACCGGCATGCCGCCCGAGCGCTGCCTGGCCCTCACCTACACCGACACCGCCTGCCAGGCCCTGCAGGCCGCGCTGCGCAAAATTGGCGTGCCCGCGCCCGTGGTGGCGCGCTTTCGCATCGCCAGCTTTGACGCCTTCTGCGCCGCCATGCTGCAAGAGCCCTATGGGCCGCCGGTAGAGCAGATCGACACCCAGGAAGCCCTGCGCCCCTATGTGTGGGAGGCCGTGCAGCGCATCGAGGCCAACGAATCCGAGCGCTGGCCTGAAGAACTGCAACTGCCCAGCGCGGGCGATGCGGGCTTTATCGAAGACTTTTTGGCCATGGCCCTGTGGCTCAAAGGCACGTTGAAAGACGACCTGGAGCGCGACGACGGCCCGGCCACGCCGGACTATGCGGGCGACCTGGGCATTGGCTACACCCAGCTCAAGGTGTTCCGTGCGTACGAACGCATTCGCCGCCGCGAGCTGGCCGACGAGCCGCTGTTTCGCGGCCCCTACGACGCCACTTACGACCTGGCCCGCCGCCTGCTGGAGGGCGACACCGCCGCCAGCCTGCGCCCCTGGCCGCGCAACCTGCAGATGCTGCTGGTGGACGAGATGCACGACATGAACGCAGCATCGTTCCGCGTGCTGCGTGAGCTGCTCGATTCGACCCAGTGCCAGTTCTGCGGCGTGGGCGACCGCGACCAGGTCATCTACGGCGCGCACGGGGCCGATGCGGTGTTCATGGGCGACGCCATCACCGTGCACACGGGCCGCCCGGTGGCGCGCCTGCCCCTCACGCCCAGTCACCGTTTTGGCCGCAAGCTGGCCACCAAGGCCGGGCGGCTTGCCGACAAGCCCTATGGCTCGCTGGCCGCGCACGACACCGCCGTGCAACTGCTGGGCTACGACGACGAGGCCGAATGCGTGGACCTGATCGCCCACCAGGTGCAGCACTGGCGCACCGCCACGCGCGGCAAGATGGCAGGCCTTGCCGTGCTGCTGCGCCACCCCGGTCAGTCCATCGCTATCGAAAACCGCCTGCTGGCCGATGGCGTGCCCTACACCGTGAGCGGTTTTGAAAGCTACCTGCTGCGCCCCGAGGTGCTGCTGGTGCGCGGCCTGCTGGCCGTGGCCACCGACAACTTCGATAGCGTCACCGAGCCGCGCACCCGAGAAAAGCTCATGCGCGCCCTGGTCTTCTTCTGCGGCGCGCGCATCGTGGTGAAGGGGCGCGAGCACGAGTCGCAGCACGAGCTGCTGGCCGACGCCATCCGCAGCGTCACCGACAACCCGCTGTTTTTAGAGAGCTTCTTCACCAACCAGATCGTGCCCAACGTCGAGCCCGCCATGCAGCGGCGCTTGCAGCGCGCCCTGAAGGTGGCCAAAGAAGCCCACGGCCAGGGCACCCTGGCCCGCCTGCTCGAAGCCCTGCAGATCGAAACCGTGGTGCGCGAAGTGTTTGTGTCGCGCCAGCGCCGGGCCGACGCCCTGGCCAACCTGGCGGGCCTGAGCCACGCCGCCCAGGCCTTTGGCAGCGCGCGCGACTACTTCCTGCACCTCAACGCCGCCGAGCAGCGCCAGCGCGAACTGCGCAGCACCGCCAGCCTGGTGCTGGCCCACATCGGCCATGTGAAGGGGCTGGAGTTTGAGCATGTGCTCATCCCCTACCTGGAGCAAGGCGCCTTCCCCGACCCGCAGGCGCCCTTTGCGCAAGAGAAGAACACCTTGTATGTGGGCATGACCCGCGCCCGCCAGCAGCTCACCCTGCTGGCCCACCGCCAGCGGCCCAGCGCGTTTGTGGCGCAACTGGGCTATGCAGAATCCACACAGGCCGCCAAGGCTCCGGCCTGATGGCACAGTGGCGCCCGTCCGCAGCTTTGCCACATTCGCACACCACCTTCCCCAAGGATCACCATGCAACTGTCTGAACAATGGGTTCTGGTCACCGGCGGCGCCCGGGGGCTGGGCCAGTCCATCACCCGCGCGCTGGCGCGCGAAGGCGCTGGGGTCGTCATCAACTACTTGCACAGCGACGCTGCTGCCCAGGCCCTGGCCGAAGAACTGGGCCCCCGCGCCCTGGCCCTGCAGGCCGACGTGACCGACGCCGCCGCCGTGCAACGCCTGTTTGCCCAGGCGCGCGAACGCACCGGCCAGCCCATCAGCGCCGTGGTCAACAACGCCCTGGCCCAGTTCCGCTTTGATGGCGACGCCCGCCCGCAGATTGGCGACATCACCTGGCAGCGCTTTGCCCAGCAGCTCGAAGGCGCCGTCAAAGGCGCGCTCAACACCACCCAGGCCGCCCTGCCCGCCATGCGCGAACAAGGCTTTGGCCGCATCGTCAACGTGGGCACCAACCTGTTCCAGAACCCCGTGGTGCCTTACCACGACTACACCGCCGCCAAGGCCGCGCTGCTCTCGTTCACCCGCACCGCGGCCAACGACCTGGGCCAGCACGGCATCACGGTGAACATGGTGTCTGGCGGCCTGCTGCGCACCACCGACGCCAGCAGCGCCACCCCCGAAGCCGTGTTCGACCTCATCGCCAGCATGACCCCCCTGCGCCGCGTCACCACCCCGCAAGAGTTTGCCGACGCTGTGCTGTTCTTCCTCTCCCCCTGGGCGCGGGCGGTGACGGGGCAAAACCTCATCGTGGACTGCGGGCTGGTCAAAGGCTGACCGGTTTCACCGCCCCACCGTGGCGCAGCCGCTGCGCCGCGTGTGACATTTGCAAGCGCGCCGGTTTACATTGACTGCTATGTTTTTGGTAGCTGCTTGCGCTTTATGAATAAGCGCTGGAGGCCAATTCGGCTCATAAAAAGTTGCCCTCGGCGCCGCCACGCTCTGTGCGGCCTGCTTGCGCTTTTCAGGTTGCGCGTTTCGCCCTCTGCAACTACAGTGTGTTAACAATTACACACAAGTTCAGGGGAGGCGCCAGCAGCATGGCGACATTGATACCGGCACTGGGTGCGTGCTTGCGGCGCATGACACCTGGAGAAAAGCGCTTGGCCGAGAGGCTGGAAGACAAGCTCGACGACGACTACCTGCTTTGGTACGACGTACCCGTCGGCCCGCAGCAACTGCACCCCGACTTCATCGTCCTGCACCCCAGCCGGGGGCTGCTGATTCTGGAAGTGAAAGACTTCCGCCTGAGCACCATCGTGCAGGCAGACAAGGAAGACTGGACGATTCTGGATGCCGTCAGCAGCGAGCCCAAAACCATCCAGTCCCCCCCTTCGCCCAGGCTCGCAACTACGCCCATACCGTGCTCGATGCCCTGCGCGCCGACAAGCGCCTGGTGCACCCCGATGGCCGCCGCCAGGGCGAAGTGGTGTTTGCGTGGAGCTACGGCGTGGTGCTGCCCAACATCACCCGCAAGCAGTTCACCGAAGCGCAGCTGGGCCAGGCCATCGCAGCCCACCGTGTCATCTGCAGCGACGAGATGACCGACAGCGTGGAGCCCGAGGCTTTTCAGAGCCGCCTGTGGGAGATGTTCCCCTACGAGCGCTACCACACGCTCACCCTGCCGCAGATCGACCGCGTGCGCTGGATTCTCTTTCCGCAGGTGCGCATCCCCGAACAAGCCAGCCTGTTCGACGAAGCCGCCATGCAGGCCGAAGTGCCCGACATGCTGCGCGTGATGGACCTGCAGCAAGAGCAACTGGCCCGCAGCCTGGGCGACGGCCACCGCGTCATCCACGGCGTGGCGGGCTCGGGCAAAACCATGGTGCTGGGCTACCGCGCCGAATACCTGGCCCGCGCCCACGCCGCAGGCAAGCCCGTGCTGGTGCTTTGCTACAACGAGCCGCTGGCCGTCAAGCTCGCCGCCACCATGGCCGCCAAGGGCCTGAGCGAGCGCGTGCACTGCGTCCACTTCCACAAATGGGCCCGCGCCCAACTGGTGGCCTATGGGCAAGCCTTGCCCGCCAACAACCTGTCGCAAGACGCCTTTTTTGCCGACATGGTCCAGCGCGTCATCACCGGCGTGGACCGGGGCCACATCCCCACCGGCCAATACCTGGCCGTGCTCATCGACGAAGGCCACGACTTTGCGCCCGAATGGCTCAAGCTCGTCACCCAAATGGTGGACCCCACCACCAACAGCCTGCTGGTGCTGTACGACGACGCGCAAAGCATCTACGAGCGGGGCCGCAAAAAGAACTTCAGCTTCAAAAGCGTGGGCATCCAGGCCCAGGGCCGCACCACCATCCTCAAGATCAACTACCGCAACACGCGGCAAATCCTGCAAACCGCCAACGCCATCGCGGGCGACCTGCTCACCGCCGAAGACCGCGACGACGACGGCATCCCCCTCGTCAAACCCGTGAGCTGCGGCCGCGACGGCCCCGAGCCCATCGTCATCAACCTGCCCACCCTGCCCGAACAGGCCGCCAAGATCGCAGAGCTGCTGCAAGGTGCGCATGCCGACGGTTTTGCCTGGGGCGACATGGCCGTTCTGTGCCGCGACGCCAAAGCGCGCGACCTGTGCGCCAGCACACTCGCGAAACGCGGCGTGCCCGTGCAAAACCGCTTGGGGCCGGGCGACTACGACCCGCTGGCCAACAGCGTGAAGGTCATGACCATGAAGGTGAGCAAGGGCCTGGAATTCCCGGTGGTGGCGATACCGGGGGTGGAGCGGCTGGAGCGAATGGGAGCAGAGGTCACCGAGCCGGGAGAGGGTGCGCTGGCGCTGTCAGAGGCCGAGGTGCTGGCGCGCAGGGAGGCGGCCCGGGTGTTGTATGTGGCGGCGACCAGGGCTACGCAGAGGTTGGTGTTGGGCGTTTAAATAGTTTTATTGGGAGAACGTTTAATGAGTGCACAGAAATTTTGGGAGCCTTTTGAACATTCAATTGATGGGTTTGATGAGCTCGTCGAATTAATTAACAAAGTGGCAATCACTTCAGAAAAAAAGGGGAGACGATTTGCTTGGCGAGGCCAGGTAAATGCAGATTGGCCATTGCACAGTTCACTTTATAGAAAATTCTTGGCAGGTAAATCCAAGGCTCCCGATGAAATGGAAATGCAGAGGAAGGAGGGTGAAATACTAGCCAACTTGCATCGTTGGGGATTGCACTCTCCTATGGGCAGAGGTCGGCTCTCTATTTTGAATCAGCTGGCTATGTTGCAGCATTATGGTGCACCAACTAGGTTGGTTGATATATCTTTCAATGCATGGGTCGGCGTATTTTTTGCTGTGGAGAAAATGATTTATAATGGGGTTGAGCAATTTTCTAACGCCGATGGACGGATTTTTCTCGTTGATATTACAGATAAGTTAATTAATGAGGATAACTTACTGCGTGAGTGGGAAGATGATTTGCATAGGCCTTGGAAAATTAATAATCCTAAAATAGAGGCGAAGCAACTTCACCTGTGGGAAACTTCTTATTTTGCATGGAAGCCGTCAAGCGTAGATCAAAGAATTTTTGCACAGAATGGTGGGTTTTTAATGGGAGGAGTTCCTGCAACGAAGAAAATTGGTAATAATAGTTTTCAGGTCCCTAAAGGCACTAATTTAAGTAAGGATGGCCACTGGAAGATTGATGAGTTGCGTAAATTCTCATCATTAGCCTTGAGGCCTCACAAGTTTGATCCAAATGTTGGAGCGCCTCCAGTTAATCCGGTTTATACATTTCGAATTAAATCAACGTTAAAGCTGGAGATAAGGAGAAAGTTGGAGAATATTTTTGGATATAATCATTCAACAATATATCCTGATTATTCTGGTTTTGCTGGTTTTGGAATCCCGGATATGAATTAATGTCGGCAACCTCCCCCATCCTCGGCCTCAGCCACCTCACCTTCATCGTGCGCGACGTAGACCGCACCACCCGCCTGTTCTGCGAAGGCCTGCGCGCGCAAGAGGTGTACGACAGCCAGGGCCGCAACTTTTCCCTCTCGCGCGAAAAGTTTGTGCTGTTGGGTGGGCTGTGGCTGGCGTTCATGGAGGGCGAGCCACCGTCTGAACGCACCTATCGCCATGTTGCCTTTGCTGTGGCTGACGAGGATTTGCCCGCCTGCGAGGCGCGCCTACTGGCGTTGGGGGCAGAGGTGAAGCCGCCCCGCCCACGGGTGGAAGGCGAGGGGCAGTCGCTGTACTTTTACGATTTTGACAACCACCTGTTTGAGCTGCACACCGGCACGCTGGCGCAGCGGCTGGCGCGGTAT
Organism: Acidovorax sp. IB03; assembly: GCF_016406015.1. NCBI lineage: Bacteria > Pseudomonadati > Pseudomonadota > Betaproteobacteria > Burkholderiales > Comamonadaceae > Acidovorax > Acidovorax sp. IB03. Next base: position 56,701 of record NZ_JAEFCH010000018.1, read on the forward strand.
GCGCAGGGGTAGGGCGGTGGGGATTGGTGGCGTCGCTAGGCCGTGAATTGCTTCTGATTTGATAGCTGCTGGCGCTTATTGATAAGCCGCTAGCAGCCTATTTGACCAAGATGTAGGCGGTATTCCGCCCACCACCTTCCAGCCGCGCCAGCACGCCCAGGGCCAACAGGTCGTTGATGTCGCGCAGCGCTGTATCGGGTGAGCATTTGGCCATTGCTGCCCACTTGGCGTTGGTCAGTTTGCCCTCCATGCCATCCAGCACGCGGTTCAGCACCAGCGTTTGGCGGGCATTCATGAGCGTGCCCGCCCATCGCTGCCAGAACTGGGCTTTGTCCAGCACGCCCGCCAGTGTGACGTCTGTGCCTTGCACGGCGCGCAGCAGGCAGCCCAGAAACCAGTGCAGCCACGGGGTCACGTCCAGCGGGCCTTTTTGGGTGGCCTCTAGCTGGTCGTAATAGTCTTTGCGCTCGCGCTGAATTTGGGCGCTGAAGCTGTAAAAGCGTTGATGCGTTCCTTCTGCCCGGGCCAGAGCCATGTCGCCCACGGCGCGGCTCAGCCGGCCGTTGCCGTCGTCAAACGGGTGCAAGGTGACCAGCCACAGGTGGGCCAGCCCGGCTTTGATGAGGGCGTCGCCCTCCGGGGCGGCTTCGAACCAGTCAAAAAAGGCCTGGGTTTGCGCGGGCAGGGTGGCGGCGGGTGGGGCTTCAAAGTGCACTTTCTCCCGTCCCACAGGGCCAGACACGACCTGCATGGGGCCGCTGGCATCGGTACGCCATGCGGCCACGGTGATGCGTGTGCGCCCGCTGTAGCCGGTGGGGAACAGCGCCGCGTGCCAGCCAAACAGGCGCTCGGGGGTCAGGGGTTGGTCAAAGTTGCGGGTGGCGTCCAGCACCACGTCCACCACGCCGTCCACATGCCGGTCGCTGGGTGCCAGGGCTCCAATATCGAGCCCCAGCTTGCGGGCCACGGAGGAGCGCACGGCGTCCATGTCCAGCCGCTCGCCTTCAATGGCGCTGGTGGTGATGACTTCTTGCGTCAGCACCTGCAGGGTGGCCTGGTCCCGCTGCGCCAGCCCCAGCGCTGCCATGCGCCCGGCCAGCATGCCCTGTGCGCGGTGCACCTGCGCCAGCGGCGCGGCCAGGGCTGCGGCATCAAAAGTCAGGTTCGGCCAATCGGGCAATTGCCAGAGGTAGCGGGGCGTGCGTGTGGGGCGGTGGGGGCGCATGCGGTGATTATGCGGGTTATTCGCCGCAAAATATGCGGTGAATAAACGTGCTTTACGCCGTACAACTGTCGCTGCCGAATCTTGCTCTTCTGGAGACATCCATGTCAGGACATCCCTAGCGCGCGTGCAGCGCACCCCATTGCTTTGCTTGGTGCCCGCTATGCTCCCCACCCAACCAAACACAACACACAGCGACCGCCATGCACGACATCATCTGCCCCCACTGCCACAAAGCCTTCAAGGTGGACGAATCCGGCTATGCCGACATCCTCAAGCAGGTGCGCGACGCGGATTTCCATGCGCAGTTACATGAGCGGCTGGAACTGGCCGAACAGGACAAGCGCAATGCGGTAGCGCTGGCGCAGGCCCAAGTGGCCAATGAGTTGCAAAAGGCGGCTGCGGCCAAAGATGCCGAGATTCAAGCCCTGAAGGCGCAGCTGGATGCGGGCGGTGTGGAGCGCGACCTGGCGGTGGCGCAGGCGCTGAGCGCGGTAGAGAAGCAGCGCGATGCGTTGGCGAATGAGCTGGAGCGTGCGCGGCAGGCGCAGCAGGCGGCGGAGCAGTTGGCGCAAGCGCGGCAGGCGCAAGAGCTGCAGGGCGTGGCCGCGAAGAAGGATGCGGAGATCCAGCAGCTCAAATCCCAACTGGAGGCAGCCGAGGTGGCGCGCAGGCTGGCGGTGACCGAGGCGGTGACGGTGGTGGCCCGCGAGCGCGATGAACTGAAGAACGACCTGAACCTGGTGGTGGTGAAAAAGCAGCTGGAGGAAAACGCCATCAAAGAGCAATACGCCCTGCAACTGCGCGACCGCGACGGCGAGATTGCGCGCCTCAGGGACATGAAGGCGCGCCTCTCGACCAAGATGGTGGGCGAGACGCTGGAGCAGCACTGCGAGACGGAGTTCAACCGCATTCGCGCCACGGCGTTTCCGCGTGCGTATTTCGAGAAGGACAACGACGCGCGCAGCGGCAGCAAGGGTGACTTCATTTTTCGCGACGTGGACGAGGCGGGCAACGAGATCGTCTCAATCATGTTCGAGATGAAGAACGAGAGCGACGAGACGGCCACCAAGAAGCGCAACGAAGACTTCCTGAAAGAGCTGGACAAGGACCGCAATGAAAAGGGCTGCGAGTACGCGGTGCTGGTGTCGCTGCTGGAGCCCGAGAGCGAGCTGTACAACACCGGCATCGTGGATGTGTTCTACCGCTACCCCAAGATGTATGTGGTGCGGCCGCAGTTTTTCATTCCCATCATCACGCTGCTGCGAAACGCGGCGATGAAGTCGCTGCAATACAAGTCAGAGCTGGCGTTGGTGAGGGCGCAGAACCTGGACATCACCAAGTTTGAATCGCAGCTGGAGGAGTTCAAGGGCGCGTTCGGGCGCAACTGGCGCCTGGCGTCCGACGGGTTTGAAGAGGCCGTGAAGCGCATTGACGAGGCGATCAAGGACTTGGAGAAGACCAAGGAAGCGCTGCACAAGTCGGCCAACAACCTGCGCCTGGCCAACGACAAGGCTGAAGACCTGACGATCAAGAAGCTGACCCGCGGCAACCCGACGATGGCGGCCAAGTTTGCGGAGCTGAAGCAGGCGCAGATCTCGGATCTGGAGTGATGCTGGCCCGCATGGGGGCAGGTGATGGGTGTTGACCGCCTGCCCGGTGGCTGGTCTTGCTTCTGTTTTGATAGCTGTTGGCGCTTGCTGAATAAGCGCTAGAGGGTGATTGGGTTATCAACCCTCCGTGGGCTGGGCGCTGCCCGCCACATGACAGCGCCAGCAGGCCGCTGCGTAACCGTTGCCCGTGGCTTTACGCTGCCGCCGCTGCCCTGGCCGCAGCCGCCCGCCGCCCCGCCCACAGCCCTTCGGCGGTGTACAGCGCCAGCGCCACCCAGATGAACACAAAGCCTACGGCGCGGGGGCCGGCGAAGGTTTCGCCGTAGAGGAACACGCCCATCAGCGCCAGGATGGAGGGCGTGATGTATTGCAAAAAGCCCATGGTGGACAGCGGCACGCGCCGGGCGCCTGCGGCGAACAGCAGCAGCGGGATGGCAGTGACGGGGCCGCTGAGCAGGAAGAACAGCCAGGTGTGCGCATCGTGCGCGGGCCACTGGCTGCCGGGGCCGCTGGGGCCAGCCCACAGCAGGGCCACCACGGCCAGGGGGGCGAGGAGCATGGTCTCCAGCGACATGCCTTCTAGCGCGCCCAGCGTGGCTGTCTTGCGCATCAGGCCGTAGAAGCCAAACGTCATCGCAATCAGCAGCGCCAGCCAGGGCACATGGCCCGATTGCACTGCCATCCACAGCACGCCGCTGGCGGCCAGGGCAAAGGCCACCCACTGCGCCTTGCGGGGCCGCTCGTGCAAGAAGATGAAGCCCAGCGCCACATTGATGAGGGGCAGGATGAAGTAGCCCAGGCTGGCGTCCAGCACATGGCCGTTGTTCACTGCCCAGACGTAGCTGAGCCAGTTGCCCGCCAGCAGCAGAGCCGACACGGCAAACTTGCCCAGCAGGGCGGGGCTGCGGCGCACGTCGCCCAGCCAGCTCCAGCGGCGCAGCACGGCCAGCACGATGAGCACGAACACCAGCGACCACACCATGCGGTGCAGCACCACCTCTATCGCGCTGGCGGCCTGCAGTTGCTTGAAGAACAGGGGGAACATCCCCCACAGAACATAGGCCGACAGGCCGTACAGAATGCCGCTGGACATGGATGAGGTGGTGTGGGGTGAGGTGCTGCGCAGCACGGGCTGCAGCAGTGGGTGGATGGGGTGTTTGTGTGCTATTGAAAAGATAGCTGGTGGCGCTTGTTCAATAAGCGCCAGGTGCCAATTTGGTTCTAAGTTTTATACCTTGATGGACTGGCCCGTGGCATAGAACTGCCCGCCCGCCACGTAGTGCAGGGTGCGCAGGTGGTCGGGGGCGGTGTCGAATTCCCAGTGCCCGTTGCGGAACACGCGGTCGTCCGCCCAGGCGCCCACCACTTCGCCAATGAAAAGGTCGTAGGTCTGCTGGTTGTGCGGCTCGGGGATGACGCGGCACACCAGCCAGGCGGCGCAGCCTGGCACCAGCGGCGGGCGGTGTTCAGCGGGCACATCGTTCAGTCCGGGTGCATCGAACAGCTCCACATGGTGGCGTTGCAGCTTGTCGGGGTGGGTGTGGGCGCTTTCAGTGCCCAGGGCTTCGGTGAGTGCGGCCTGGGGCACGGTGGGCAGTTGCAGGGCGAAGTGGCCGCTGGCCTCGACCAGCTCGCGCGTGCGGGTGGCTTTGTCGAGCACCACGGTCACCTTGGGCGGGCTGAAGTCCAGCGCGCAGGCCCAGGCGGCGGCCATCACATTGGGCTGGCCGCCATGCGCGGCCGACACCAGCACGGTGGGCCCGTGGTTGAGCAGCCGGTAGGCCTTGTCGAGCGGCACGGGGGTGAAGTGGACGGGTGCGTGCATAGGTGGGTGCAAAGGTGAGCGTCACCGCAGTGTATTGGCGCGGCGGGAAACGTGTTGTGCCAGCCGGTACTATCCTCGGCCGTTGCCTGCTGATGGGCACTTACCGGAGACAAGCCCTATGTTTAGCCACGTGATCCTGGGTGTGAACAACCTGGATGTTTCGAAGAAGTTTTACGACGCCGTGCTCGGCACCCTGGGCGTGCCCGCAGGCATTGCCAACAAGAACCGCTACTTCTACCGCAGCCCCACCGGCACCTTCGGTATCACCACCCCCATCAACGGCGAGCCCGCCACCCATGGCAACGGCAGCACCATCGGCTTTCTGGCCCAGTCGCCCGAGCAGGCCGATGCCTGCCACGCAGCGGGCGTGGCCAACGGCGGCGTAACCTGCGAAGACCCCCCCGGCTGGCGCGAAGGCCCCGGCGGCAAGCTGTACCTGGCCTACCTGCGCGACCCCGATGGCAACAAGCTGTGCGTGCTGCACCGCCCTGCGGCCTGAGCCAGCGCCTCATTTGCTATATTTTTAAGAGCTTCCAGCGCTCAACCCACGGGCGCTGGAAGCTCTTTTCATTCAAAACCCCTTCTTTGAGGAAGACCCCCTGCATGCAATCCGCCAGTGCCAACCTGTTCGACGAGGCCTACTACCAGCGCTTTTACTTTGACAAGAAAACCAGCGTGGTGGACCCCGAGCACATGGAGCGCCTGGGCATGTTTGTGTGCAGCTACCTCAAGTACCTGCGTGTGCCGGTGCGGCGCGTGCTGGACGTGGGCTGCGGCATTGGCCTGTGGAAAGGGATCGTCGAGCGGCACTTTCCCGGCGCCAGCTACCAGGGCGTGGAGTTCAGCCCCTACCTGTGCGAGCGCTTTGGCTGGCAGCAGGGGTCGGTGGTTGACTATGCCGCCAGCGAGCCGTTTGACTGGGTGATCTGCCAGGGCGTGCTGCCCTACCTGAACCCGGCCGATGTGAAAGCCGCGCTGCACAACCTGGGCCGCCTCTCCAAAGGCGCGCTGTATGTGGAGGCCGTTGCGCGCGAAGACTACGAGCAGGACATCATCGACGAGGATTTGACGGACAACCGCGTCTTCCGCCACCGCGCCGAGCTGTACCGGCGCGGCCTGCGCGAAGGCTTTGTGGAGCTGGGCGGCGGCGTGTGGCTCAGCCGCCAGGCCGAGGTGCCCATGTTTGCGCTGGAGCACGTGGGTGGCTGAGAACGCAGCCCCGTCCCAGGCACCCCGGGCCCCCCACGCCGTGGCCCGCCTGCGCACCGCGCGGCTGGCCCGCAGCGCCAAGCCTTTCCTGGCCCGTGGCGGCCCGCGCGGCGAGCGTTGCCCCGGCTGCCGCCTGGTGCCCAGCCACTGCGTGTGCAGCCTGCACCCCGTGGTGCCCACCCGCGCAGGCGTGTGCCTGCTGATGGCCGATATCGAACCCCTCAAGCCCAGCAACACCGGCTGGCTGATTGCCGATGTGGTGCCAGACACCTTTGCCTTCGGCTGGGCCCGTACCGAGGTGGACCCGGCCTTGCTTGCGCTGCTGGCCGACCCGCAGTGGCAGCCTTACGTCGTGTTCCCCGGCGAATTCGTGGCGCCCGAGCGGGTGGTGACCGAGGTGGCTGCGGCTGGTGCATCTGCGGGCAAGCGCCCGCTGTTCATCCTGCTCGACGCCACCTGGCCCGAGGCGCGCAAGATGTTCCGCAAAAGCCCGTACCTCGATCGCTTTCCGGTGCTGAGCCTGCAGCCCGAGCAGATCTCGCGCTACCAGCTGCGCCGCTCGCGCCGTGACGACCATTTCTGCACCGCCGAAGTGGCCGGCCTGTGCCTGGACCTGGCCGGCGAGCCGCAGGCCGCGCAGGTGCTGCAGACCTACCTGGACGTGTTCACCCACCACTACCTGCAGGCCAAGCACCAGCTGCCGCCGCACTGGCAGGGCGAGGCGCACCAGCGGCTTGCGCAAGCGTTGGGGCGCACCACCCGCGCTTGAGCCCATGCCTGCGGTGCTTTTGTCATGCGTCACGGTGTCGCAACTGCCGGGCTCCACCCCGGGGGCAGGGTTCGGCAGCCTTCAGGCACAATCACGCCCCCCGCCGCGCGCTTGTGCGCCAGTGCTTTTGTGGTGCCGATTGCTTCAATTTTGATAGCTGGTTGCGCTTGCCCAGTAAGCGCCAGGCACCGATTTATTCAAGATACTTCCCATGACCAAAGACCTGGCCCGCCAACGTGAACTCCAACCCATGTCGCTGTGCGAGCCCTGCCAGGGCATTCAGCGCAACTGGCGCAAGGCGCCGGGCCACCCCGAACTGGTGCAGCGCGGCAATCGCAAGGAAGACCGCCCGGGCGGCTCCGTCACCTTCACCCGCTACGTGTGCGACCGCTGCGGCACGGCGTGGGAATACGAAAACGACAAGAACAACCAGAAGGCGGGCTGGTCGGTCGTCGGGCGCTGAATTCGCGGGGCTTGAGGCCTTGCCCAGCCCCGCCCGGCGTGGCGGGGCAAGGCGCACGCTGAGCCGTGGCTCAGGCGCGCCGCGTCAGAACGACTCCCAATCGCTATCGTCTTGAGCTGCCACCGGGCCGCGCGCAGCCTTGGCCTTGGGGGCCGATGTGCTGGTGGGCGCCGCAATGGCGCGCGCTGCTGGGGTGGGCGGGGTGGCCGCACCCGTGCGGGCCAGGGCCTTGCGCACCGGTGGCGCCACCGCTGCAGGCCGTGCCGGTGCTGCTACCGGCTTGGGGGCTGGCCGGTGCTGCGCCGCAGTCGCCTGCATCGCCCGGCTGTGCTGCTCGTCCATCTGGAACACCGCCACCGCCTCGACCAGGCCGTGGGCCTGCTGGTTCAGGCTGCTGGCGGCAGCGGCCATTTGTTCAACCAGTGCTGCATTTTGTTGGGTGGACTGGTCCAGCTGGGCCACCGCGCTGCCAATGTGGCTGATGCCGCTGCTTTGTTCGCGTGTGGCGGCGCTGATCTGGCTGATCAAATCGGCCACCCGCGTGACTTCATCGACGATCTCGGTCATCGCGGTGCCTGCGGTGTTCACCAGGCTGGAGCCTGTTTCCACGGTTTCCACGCTGGCCTCGATCAGCCCCTTGATCTCCTTGGCTGCCTGGGCGCTGCGCTGCGCCAGGGTGCGGACTTCGCCCGCCACCACAGCAAAGCCGCGCCCTTGCTCGCCTGCGCGGGCGGCTTCCACGGCGGCGTTCAGCGCCAGGATGTTGGTCTGGAAGGCAATGCCATCGATCACGCTGATGATGTCGCTGATCTTGCGCGAGCTGGTGGTGATCTCGTTCATGGTGGTCACCACCTGGTGCACCACCGTGCCGCCATGCTCTGCCGCCGCGCGCGCTTCGGCCGCGAGCTGGCTGGCCTGCTGCGCCGTGTCGGCGTTTTGCTTGACGGTGGCGGTCATCTCTTCCATGGACGAGGCACTTTGCTGCAGGTTGCTGGCCTGCTGCTCGGTGCGGTGCGAAAGGTCGGTGTTGCCCGAGGCGATTTCCAGCGAACCCGCTTCGATCGACGTGGCCGACGCGCGCACGCGGCTCACGATGTCTGCCAGCGCCGTCTGCAGGTCGCCCAGCGACGCCAGCACGCTGTTGTCAGGCGCTGTGGCGGCACCGGGGACGGGGCCCAGGTTGCCGGAAGCCACCCGCCGCGCGGCTGCGCGCAAGGCAATCGGGTCGGCGCCCAGCGAACGCATCAGGCTGCGGTGGATGAGCGTGGCCAGCACGATGGCCGCCGCCACTGCGCCCAGCGAGCACAGGATCAGGATCAGGCGCTTGGCGCTGAAGCGCTCGGCCGATTTCTCAATCTTTTGCGCGCCCGATGTGGCGATCAGGCGCGAATACTCGGTCGTGGCGCTGATGAGCTGCTTGAGCAGCGGCTGGCACTCCGCGTTCATGCGCGCAATGGCTTCATCCTTTTGCCCGGCCAGCGCCTTGGCCACGATGTCGAGCGCAACCGGGCCGTACCTGGCTTCGAGTTGGTCGATTTTGTCGAGCAGCGCGCGTTCTTCTGAAGACACCCCAGGCGTGCTGGCAACGGCTTTTTTGAGCATGCCCAGGCGTTCCTGCACCCGGTCGTGGGCGGCTTTGACCGCCGTGGTTTCGGCCTGGATGTCCTCGGGGCTGTTCAGGATGATGAGGTTGCGTGCGGCAATAGCCCGGGCGCTGGCGGCTGCGTGCACGTCACGGGCCAGCCCGCCGCGGCTGAATTCATCGCTGACAAAGCTGTCGAAATCGCGCTGGGATTCGCTCAGGCTGACCACCGACAGGGTGGACACCCCGATGATGATCGCCACCAGAATCGAGAAGGCAATCGTCAGCTTGCGGGTGAGGGAGAGGTGGTGGAAGTTCATCGGGAAGTCCGGTTTGCGGGAAGGAAGGGCGCTGTGCTCCGTGCATGCCGTGCTTCAGGGCGGGCCATGGTGGCGCACCTGGGCTGCGCAGTCAGTAACGGTCGGATTGTGCGCCCCCGGGCCCTGATTTGCACGGCCGGGGGGCATCGCTGGGCAAATCGCTCAAGCACTGAGGAGATGCTTGCAGCCGGCCTGCAGAGGCGCTAACCGCTCACCGCCGCTGGCGGGTGCCCACGCCGGGCTCTGGGCATGGGTGGCCTTGTGTGATGCAGGCCGTTCAGGGGGCATTTCCCCAAGGGTGAACAATTTGCTACATGTTTAATAGCTGCTGGCGCTTATCTGCTGGGCGGTAGAAGCCAAAAAGATGGCATAAACGCCTCGGATGGCGCTCATCGGGCGCCCCTTTGCGGGCCACCGCCATCGCCTGTCTCTTGCCACCCCATGTTGACCTCTGCCCACGCGCCTACCCCGTCTCATCCGGCCTCGCCGCCGTCCGTTCCGCCGGGTGAGGAGCTGTTGGAATGGCGCCACCTTCAGTCCCACGATGTTCCACTGATCAGCCCCCGGGTGCGTTGGCTGCTGGCAGGCGGCCTGGCTGGCGTGGGCGCGCCAAAAGGCCTCTCGCCCAGAGCCCAGCCCGGCCTCCAACCTTTCCGCAACGCAGCAGCCGAGCGTGCCTTTGTTCAAAACCGCCCTGGCATTGGCGGCCGTGCTGTGGATGGCGTCGGTGGCCTTTGTCATCGAGCCCTTGCTGGTCCACTCCGCCCTGCTGGGCCGTGGTGACGCGTGGCGCACCCATCGCTTTGTCCTGTCCAGCGGCTGGGCCAAGCCCATCAGCCCCGAAGTGGTCCACATCCCGCCCATCGAGTTGCCCCGAACGCAGAGCCGCCTGGCCTGGATAAAGCCCGGCACCGAAGCCGAGCTGGCCACGGTGCAGGGCCGGTGGGGGCTGTGGATTTACAACGATGCGCCGCTGCGCGAACTGGCCACGCAGCAGGGCGTGCGCTGACCGCCGGGTGCGGCTGCCAGGCGCCACTGTCACACTGCATGCACCGCACTGTTCCAGCCGCGGCACTGTTGCGCTGGCCCGGTTGGCCCCATATTCACGGTATTGGCCGCCCGTTGGGGGTGGCGCATTCCACCAGGAGCCCTGCATGACATCGCCCACCACCGCTGCCACCGCCCCGCTGCCCGTGCTGCAAGCCCAGCCTCTGGGCCCGCTGTGGCCCACGATGGACCCGTTCCTTTTCTGCGCCCACCACGACGACGCCTACCCCGCAGGCGATGGCGCCTTTGCGCCCGCCGTGCCGCTGGAAGACCGCCAGATCGGCAGCGACTTCAGCCGCAAGGACGGCTGGAGCATGTACCACGGCGAGACCGTGCCCGGCTTTCCGGGCCACCCGCACCGCGGCTTTGAAACGGTGACGCTGGTGCGCAAGGGGCTCATCGACCATGCCGATTCGCTGGGCGCCGCCGCCCGCTTTGGCGGGGGCGATGTGCAGTGGGTCACGGCGGGCAAGGGCATCCAGCACTCGGAGATGTTCCCGCTGCTCAACGCCACCGAGCCCAATCCGCTCGAACTCTTCCAGATCTGGCTGAACCTGCCCGCCCGGAACAAGATGGTGGAGCCGCACTTCACCATGCTGTGGAACGAGCGCATTCCGCGCCTGCAGCACCGCGACGCAGGCGGCCACCTGACCACCGTGACCGTGGTGGCTGGCGCGCTGCCCGGTGCCGACGCACCGCTGAGCCCGCCGCCCGAGTCCTGGGCGTCCCAGCCGGAAGCCGACGTGGCCATCTGGACGCTGCACCTGGAGCCCGGTGCACGCTGGACTTTGCCCGCCGCCACCGGCCAGGGCACGCGCCGCATGCTGTACTACTTTGTGGGCGACGGCCTTGCGGTGGGCCCGCAGGCCATCCGCGGCCACGCGGCGCTGGAAGTGGTTGCCTCGCAAGACTGGGAACTGGTCAACACCGGCACCACCGCCGTGGAATGCCTGCTGCTGCAAGGCCGCCCCATCGGCGAGCCCGTGGCGCAGTACGGCCCCTTTGTGATGAACACCCAGCAGGAAATCATGCAGGCCATGCAGGACTACCGCCGCACCCAGTTTGGTGGCTGGCCCTGGCCTGAGAGCGACCCGGTGCACGGGCCTGAGGCGCGGCGCTTTGCGCGATACCCCGGCCAGACCGAGGACGAGGTGCCCAGCCCAGTGGACGCGCCTGGGATGGCCTGCATCACTCCCTGCGATCCGCGATAGCGCGGTCTCGGGCGGTCCGCTGTGTTGCTTTTCTTGCCAATAGCCGGGCTATTGGCTGCAAAAAGCGCCTTGCGGCCCATCCCGATCCGCACTATCACCGACTCGCGAAGGTGATACAGGACATCCCTTGGTGGAAAATCGGGCGCATGAACATCACCAAAGACTCCGCCGTCACCCTGACCTACAAGGTGACCACGCCCCAGGGCAAGCCCCTGGATTCGGGCAACCTGGCCTACCTGCACGGTGGCTACGAAAACATCTTCCCCAAGGTGGAAGCCGCGCTGGAAGGCCAGGCCGTGGGCTTTGCCACCACGCTGGACCTGGCGGTGGAAGACGCCTTTGGCGCGCGTGACGAAAGCCTGGTGCGCACCATTCCCAAGAGCGAGTTTCCGCCCGGCGTGAAGGTGGGCGGCCAGCTGCAAGGCGTGGGCAACGACGGACAACCTGCCGTGTTCAACGTGGTCAAGATCAAGGGCCCTGAAGTGCATCTGGACGGCAACCACCCCCTGGCGGGCCAGGCGCTGAAGTTCAGCTGCAAGGTCACCGCCGTGCGGGCAGCCACCGCTGAAGAAATTGCCCACCGCCATGTGCATGGCGCGCACGGCCACCAGCATTGATGCCAGGGTTTTCTGGCTGAGTCGCTGACGCGAACCCAGCGCATCGCCACCCCGCTCTGCCCCTTTGTTGGGCACCAGCCGGGTGGCTCTTTTTACGCCCGTGTTTCTTTGCCCGCAATGCGCCTGCGCGGCACGGTGGCTTCGGCCTCCACCATCTTCGCGCTGCGCTCGTGCGCCGTCTGCGCCAGCTCGGTGATGAGCGCGGCCTCGGGCAGGTTGTGCCAGTAGCGCGTGGGCATTTCCTTTTTCATCATGGTGAGCTTGAGCCGCGCGGGGTTGAAGATGTGGCGGTAGTAGGTGAGCCACAGCGCCTCGCCGGCATCGGGCGGCGGCGCGTCACTGCGCTGGGCGCCGGGGCCGGTGTGCAGATGCTGGCCGTCCCAGCGCACGCTGGCGTCGGGCGTGAGGATGGCCCAGCGCATTTGCGTGAAGCGGCGGATGAAGAAGCCTGCATTGGCCTCGGTGATGTAGTGGTCGGGCTCGAACCAGGCCATGTGCAGGGTGTTGCCATCCGGCTCCACCACGGGCCGAAAGCGCACAAAGGCGTGCATTTTGTGCATGTCGCGCCGCACGGCGCGGACCATGTGGTGGGCCTGCATGCGGTCTGCGTCCAGCGGGTCGTGCCGCGCTGCTCTTGCCATATCGCCGCCTTGCGCCATGCGCCACAGCAGGCGGTACATCAGCGCAAAGCGGGCGGGGTCGCGGTGCAGGATGAGCTGCTCGCACAGGTGCAAAAAGTCGGGGGGAACGCGCAGCGTGGGCGCATCGGGGGCTGGCGGTGGCAGGGCGTTGTGCCTGGCGGCCTCTGGAGCAAACAGATCTTCAGCGGCATCGGCCTGGCAGCGCCAGTCCACGGCGTGTGGCGGCACGCGGGCTTGCACCAGGGCGCGTGCGGCGGTGCGAAAGCCGGGCCAGTCGGTGGGGTGGTCGAGCGTGATGGTGTGGCGCTGCATGGCGTCAAAACAAACTGCGCTGCACCGGCGGCGGTGCCAGCTGCGCCGCCAGGTCAGCGGCGTCCAGCGCGCGCCCTGGCCGGTAGTCGGCCGCCTCCACAAAGGGCAGCACTTTCTTGAGGGGCACATGCAGCCGCGCCAGGTCGGCATGCCGCAGGCGGCGCACGCGGCGGGCGGCCAGCAGGCGGTCTACCGTTTGCACGCCAAAGCCGGGCACGCGCAGCAGCAGCTCGCGCGGGGCGGTGTTGAGGTTGACCGGAAAGCGCTCGCGGTGCGCCAGCGCCCAGGCCAGCTTGGGGTCCACATCCAGCGCCAGCATGCCGACCTGGTTGCCTTGGCTGGGCGGCACGATCTCGTCGTGGGTGAAGCCGTAAAAGCGCATCAGCCAGTCGGCCTGGTACAGCCGGTGCTCACGCACTGTGGGCGGCGCGGCCAGCGGCAGGGCGCGGGCCGCATCGGGAATGGGGCTGAAGGCCGAGTAGTACACCCGCCGCAGCCGGTGCACGCCGTACAGCCGCGCGCTGGTGGCGAGGATGGTGCGGTCGTCCGTGGCATCGGCCCCCACGATCATCTGGGTGCTCTGCCCGCCGGGCGCAAACAGCGGCGCGCTGGCCCGGCGCGTGGTGCGCGACTGTGGCATCGACACGATGGCCTGTGCGGCTTGCTCTTTACGTGCCGCGCGTGATTCACCAATGTGCATGGCCATGCGGGCCATGGACCGGTCGATGGCGGCGCTGTTTTTCTCGGGCGCCAGCGCCGACAGACTCTCGGCCGTGGGCAGCTCGATGTTGATGGACAGGCGGTCGGCATAGCGGCCCGCGCGCTGCATCAGCTCGGGCGATGCGTCGGGAATGGTCTTGAGGTGGATGTAGCCGCGAAAGTCGTGCTCCTCGCGCAGCACGCGGGCCACCTCCACCACCTGCTCCATGGTGTAGTCGGGGCTCTGGATGATGCCGCTGGACAGGAACAGCCCCTCGATGCAATTGCGGCGGTAGAAATCGAGCGTGAGCTGCACCACCTCATCGACCGTAAAGCGCGCCCGGGGCACGTTGCTGGTCACGCGGTTCACGCAGTACAGGCAGTCGTACTGGCAGAAGTTGGTGAGCAGAATCTTGAGCAGCGAGATGCAGCGCCCGTCTGGCGCGTAGCTGTGGCAGATGCCCATGCCCTCGGTCGAGCCCATGCCGCGCCCGCCCACCGAGTTGCGCGGCGCAGCGCCGCTCGATGCACACGAAGCGTCGTACTTGGCCGCATCGGCCAGGATGGCGAGTTTGGATTGCAGGTTCACTGTATGAATTTAAGGGGTATCTATTTAGCTCCAGTGACGTGAGAATAGCTGGATGGAAACCCAGATGCTAACGCCAACTCCTGGACGGGACTACCCCCGCACCTGGAACGAATTTCTTGACTGGTTTGCCACCGAAGAGGCTTGCCAGGCGTTCCTGGAGAAGCTTCGGTGGCCCCAAGGCTTCGTCTGCCCGCGTTGCGGCAACGC